>JANXEL010000076.1 GCA_025058535.1 Ignisphaera sp.
TCATGCAATCCTATCATGAGATGCTTTAGAAGGAATGTGAAGTGCAAAAGGGAAACGGGTTGCACCACCTTTTAAGTTATTATCATCAGTGGTACCCAGAGATCTTCAGAGAGCCGTAGTGCTAGCGAAAAACCAGTCCTATCACATCCAGCTACTTAGAGATTGACTACGATAGTGTGGTTCAGTTTTATGTTCTATAGTCCATCACAATAGCTTGTACTGTTGCACACTTTTGATCTCGTCTTTAAACGGCATCATTGTTGTAGCAGAAGCTTACCACAAGCAGTTTCTAACTTCTCTAGCTGTCCATATAAAACTGCTGACAATTGCGGTACGGGTGTATTTGGTGCGGCGGCCGGGATTTGAACCCGGGATCTCCGGCTTGGAAGGCCGGCGTCCTAGACCAGGCTAGACGACCGCCGCCCTGATAACCACTCTCTTACAGTGTCGGTAAAAAGTGTTTATAGTTGCTAACTAGCTTCATCTATTGGATTGCTCGTATGTCAGATTATCAATGACTTCTCTGTATGCATGTTCAGCTGCATCCATCACCTTTTCTTTGTATTCTTTATCCACCCTGTACCAGTATTTGGGCTTCTCTAAGCCCTTCAACGCCTTCACCATTAGAACTACACCCCTAATAACATTCGCAACGTCTAGTATGAAGTTCTCATTCTCTATTGGATTGTCATCTGATTCGTGGTATGCTAGTGCCCATGGAGGTATAGCAGCTCCCATACTGTTCATTGTGACCATGAGATTCTGTATCACTGCAATTCCACCTGTATCGTTGCCAACCACTATGAATCCTGCAACCTTTCCCTCCATTCTACTCCTACCTTCGATGAAGATTGCGTTCTCAAATACCGTTAGCCTATCTATGAAATTCTTTAATGGGCCAGGAACATTGTACCAGTATATAGGGCTTACAAATATTATGCCGTCACTCTCTGCTACCAATTCATAGAGCTTGTCCATATCGTCACCTAATACACAAGGAAGCTTACACATCCTAACACCATCGGAGACGCAGCCTATACATGGTTCTATCCTGTAGTCGAATAGATCTACCTCATAGGTGTGGACGTTCTCTATATCCCTGGCAATTTTAGATGCAAATCTGGCAACGATCCTCGAATTGCCGTACGGTCTAGGGGATGCACTCACGATTAGTAGCCTAGTGTCCATCATGCTCACCAGATATCCTATAGCCTCAATAACCGCTCTTCCGCTATAGCAATAAACATCACAGTCTCTACTGAAGAATTTACCTAAATACTTTTTGGTTATACAGATCTAAGCCATCTAAAAGTTCCGTGATGGCTAAGCTCTGGTATGCATTGGAAACGCTATCTAGAATATTGATAATCAAGTGATAGATGATGATCGAGGGAATCTGCAGTACACCATCCAAGCATGGCTACTATAAAACTAAAAACCAGAACATGTAAAATAGAGGTAGTGGAAGTTGACAGAAAATGAACCCTCGTAACCGCGTCCTGACCACCCTAAAGCATGAAGAGCCTGACAGAATTCCTATAGATATAGGTGCAACACCAAATACAGCATTTCATGTGCTCGTATATAGGGATGTGAGAAGAGCACTAAACCTACCTGAAAAGCCTATTAGAATTTTCGACTTTGGGCAACAGCTCGCTGAGATTGAAAAGGAGCTTCTGGAGTATTTCAATGTTGATGTTATAAGCATTAACAGAACTTTAGAGCCGTGTGCACCCTATCCACATTCATGGGGATACAGAACTAGGGATGGAACAATTATCAGAGTATTAGATAGTGAGTGGAAGATGTGGAGCCGTAGAGATGGGGTGATTGTTGAGATACCTAGGTATATAGATGTTGTTGAAGCAGAAGATGGATATGTGGCGTACATAGGTGGAAAAATTGTAGGTAAGATGCCTAGGGATGGATACTACTTCTGGGGATTAGATAGATACGGGG
Organism: Ignisphaera sp.; assembly: GCA_025058535.1. Lineage (GTDB taxonomy): Archaea > Thermoproteota > Thermoprotei_A > Sulfolobales > Ignisphaeraceae > Ignisphaera. Next base: position 1,960 of record JANXEL010000076.1, read on the forward strand.
AATACACACCGTTGGCAGAGGCGAGGAATGTTGATGACGTGAAGAAGATTGATTGGGAATCTTATAGGGTGAGCAACGATTATGTTGAGACCCTCAGAAAACGGGCAGAGTACCTCTATAGAAATACAGAGTACGCACTCATATTTACAGGTGCTGGTTCTCTGCATGAGTGGGGTCAGGGACTTAGAGGTTGGAGTAGATGGTTATCCGATTTAAGGGTCAGAAGGCCGCTTGCTGAAGCCGTACTGGATCACATGATGGATGTATTGAAGTACAATGTTGATAACTACGTCAGTGTACTAAAGGACTACGTCCACGTTATCGGCTTCAGCGACGATTTTGGTACTGAGGAAGGTCCTCAGATTTCCGTACAGACGTTCAGAGACTTCTATAAGCACAGGTATGAAGAGCTCTTCAGCATAGTTAAAAGGAGATCGAAAATGTATATATATCTACACAGCTGCGGCTCCATACAACCCTTAATTAGGGAGTTTATTGATGTCGGTGTCGATATTCTTAATCCCGTCCAAATCTCTGCTAAGGGTATGGATCCTGTGGAGCTGAAGAAGAGATTTGGTGAACAGGTAGTGTTCTGGGGTGGTGGTGCAGACACTCAGCACGTGCTACCATTTGCGGAACCAGAGGAGGTGGTGGAGCACGTAAAAAAGCTTATAGAGATACTCGCACCTGGAGGAGGATATGTATATGCATCAGTGCACAACATACAACCACCAACACCACCGCAGAACATAATAGCAATGTACAAAACAGCATACAAATATGGGCAATACCCTATAAAAACTTAAAAATTTAATATCTTCGTAGAGCACCTGCTGGTAGTGTATATGAGCAGTATTCTCGATAGAATAAGAGATTCTGTTGCAAGCCTTGATGTGGATAGCACGCTAAGCTATGTTAGAGATGCTTTGAATGGAGGTTTCGATGTCAAGTCGATAATTGACGCTCTTGCTATGGGCATGGAGATTGTTGGTAAGAGGTATGAGGAGGGCGAGTATTTCGTTTCTGATCTCATTGTTGCTGGAGAGATCTTTAGTGAGGCTATGGCTATTCTAAGGCCGAAGATTGTAGAGTCCAGAAGGGGGACCAAGCCCCTTGGTAAGGTTGTGATAGGTACTGTGTATGGAGATATACACGATATTGGTAAGAACCTTGTTGCTACATTTCTGGAAGCAGCTGGCTTTGAGGTTATCGATCTTGGAGTTGATGTACCGCCGCAGAAGTTTGTAGAGGCTATTAAAATGCATAGCCCAGATATTGTGGGTATGTCAGCGCTACTAACATCAACAATGATGCACATGAAGGTGGTTATAGAAGCTATTAAGAGGGAAGGTCTGAGAGACACGGTTAAGGTAATTATTGGAGGGGCGCCGGTGACAGAAAAGTTTGCTAGGGAAATAGGTGCAGATGCATATGGAGAAAATGCTTATAGAGCGGTGGAGATCTGCAGAAAATTGTTGGAGAAAAGGGGTTAGAGGTTTTGCCCCCAGCATTATTAGATGGGATTTGCTTTTTTGAATTCATAGATTGTCCAGATGCTGATTCGCCCACAAGCTTTTGCTTACTCAGCTTTCATTGCCCAATTAAAGAGCTAAGGACGCTCTCAAGGTGAATACTGTGCAACATACGACTATAAATCTGCCCATATACCATCTACAGAGTCGGCAAGGTTGTTACCGATGAGGCCCATCATAGTTGTTCATGGAGGTGCTGGCAGCTGGCGTGTTGATAGCACGCTTTTAGATAGTATTAAAGCAGCTTTAGAGAACGCTCTACTGAGCGGTTTTAGACTGTCCTACAGCGGTTCCGCTCTTGATATGGTTGTCGAGTCTGTTAAAGTTTTAGAAGATTCTGGTATCTTTAATGCTGGTACTGGTAGTACCGTTGATTTATCTGGCAACGCCTCAATGGATGCTGGCATCATGTTTGAGCATAGAGCCGGTGCTGTCGCGTATGTTAGGTATCCCAGGAATCCAATAGTCCTTGCAAAACACGTCTATAGCTACACCAATCATATACTCATAGCAGGCTCTGCTGCTGATGATCTTGCCAGAAGGCTTGGTCTTGAGCCTCATCCAGGGCCTAGCGAGAGGTGGGTAGCGCTTTACAAGGATTACATAGAGAGGATTAGGAGAGGTGAAAGAATACCTACACACTTTAGCAGAAGTCTAAGTCTGTGGATGAATATAGGGGATACTGTGGGGGCTGTTGCACTCGATGGGAATGGTAGGTTAGCAGCTGCCGTTAGCACAGGGGGCATCTTCCTAAAGTTCCCCGGAAGGGTTGGCGACTCCCCCATACCTGGAGCAGGCTTCTATGCAAATGAATGTGGTGCCGCAGCAGCAACAGGTGTAGGAGAGTACATAATACTGAGCCATTTAACTCTGAAGGTTGTAGAGGGTATATGTAGAGGGAAGGACGTTGCAAAAGCTTCAAAGGAGGCTCTAGATGCGCTAACCAGTAGATTTGGATCCAAAACCGCTGGTATTATAGCCATAGATAGCAGTGGAAGACTGTATGCAGCATACAACACGGAGGCCATGCCTTGGGGCTACATAGATGGTAGTGGTAAAATTGCGCTGGGAGGTCTGCCGAACCCTATATAAGAACACCATACCTCGCACTCTTCACCCCTTGAACTGAAGTTCCCCAACTTCATGAAGTGTTTTGAAGCCGGAGCTCTCAACCATACTTTATTTTTGAGCCAGATCTGCTATACTTGGGTGAAGCCTGTGATTATAGGCGTTATGAGCGATAGCCACGATAATTTAGAAGCGGTCTCAGCCGCTCTAGCCATCTTTAGGAATGAAAATGTAGAAGCATTGATACATCTAGGAGATATAATCTCCCCCTTTATGTTCATGAGAATAGTAGAGTTTCCAACCAGAATTATAGCTCTCCTCGGCAATAATGATGGTGATGTACTGAGTCTTAGAGAGATAGCACTTAAAGCCGGTGCCACAGTCAGGCAAAACGTTCACTCCATATCAATAGGAAACAGAAAGATCCTCTTAATCCACGGATTTGGAGCAGCCGATCAGACAAAAGAAATTGTGGATTCAATCTCATTGTCTGGCAGTTACGATGCTATCTTCTACGGACATACACACAGAGTTGATGCTCATTTTAGCAATAAAACCCTTGTACTGAATCCTGGAGAGGTATGTGGATACATAACAGGTAGAAGGAGTATAGCAATAGTAGATACATTAACAATGAACTACAGAATAATAGAGTTTTGAAAACACGAGCACAAGAAGAGTTTTTTAGCCCACAATAAAACAGAGCCTACCTAGGTGGCCGCGGTAGCTCAGCCTGGTTAGAGCGCGGGACTGTGGGGCTAAACTGTGCAGAGATCCCGAGGTCCCGGGTTCGAATCCCGGCCGCGGCCCTCTAATAATCCCTGTATGCACGAATTGAGAAATCAAATGAGTAGGGAGAGCTGCATGCCTAGACACACAGTGTACAGAAAGATGCTCGAGAAACTCGGCTTAAAACAGCTAGATGTATATAGATATAAAGATAGAGACGTTATAAGAGCCTTAAAAATAGTAGATAACAAAATCTTATTGATAGAGCTCCCAAGGCATCGAGAGGAAATGAGTACAGAAGAGTTTACAAACTATATAAGATCTAAAATATCGAAGTAGCTGTCCCCCGCTCAACTAATCTCCCCACATCTCCATATCCCCTCAGGGGGTCAGTCAGAGAGACGTGAGGCAACGGGGGCGTGACCCACTATTGCTAGAGAACCTAAAAATATTTAGTAGAATTAACCAACTAACTCACTTTATGCGGCAGCAATGATAAATTTAGTGTAGGAGTGATACTACTCCAATCGATATATAATTAGGTAAGTGAATGAACGTGAATGAAAGGCTCATAAATTTAATCGATAAATTAATAGAATTTGCAATCAAGACAAAGGCTAAGAATGTGCTAAAGCCATTGATAGACGTAGTTTACCTGCTATACGAACGGTATCTATTTAAACAGATAACCAATAGAAATATGCCAAAACATATAGCTATAATTCCCGATGGTAATAGAAGGTGGGCGCGGTCCCACGGACTAGATCCTCTGGAGGGTCATAGATATGGATACGAAAAAGTACGTGAGGTACTGAGATGGATCTACGATCTGGGTATAAATGTTGTCACAATATATGCCATGTCATACGAAAACTGTCTGTACAGATCTGAGGACGAGAAACAGAACCTATTCAATATAATTAGACGCGGCTTTGAGGAGCTCATAGAGAGTGATACGATACATGACTATCGGGTTAGGATTAAGGTTTTTGGAAAGCTAGATCTTGTTAGAGAGGATATTGTTAAATATGCAAAGCTTCTAGAGATGGAAACCTCTGGGTACAACGATAGGTATCTGAATATAGCTCTCTGCTATGGTGGGAGGCAGGAAATAGTAAATGCTGTAAAGAACATAGTATCGGAGGTATTTAACAAGAGGATCGGTATAGATGACATTTCGGAGGATTATGTGAGGAAGCATCTCAGTACATCGCATCTAGAGAATTTCTCGGAGCCTGATCTAGTGATCAGAACATCAGGTGAGATGAGAATAAGCAATTTTCTTCTGTGGCAAATAGCGTATAGCGAACTTTATTTCTGTGATGTGTTTTGGCCGGATTTTAGAAAAATAGATCTGTACCGTGCTATCCGAGCATATCAAAAAAGAGAGCGGAGATTTGGAAAATAAACGGTGTTTCTGGTGCTAACCTCCAGCACCACCCCTATCCTCTTCAGCCTCTCCTAGAGCGATATACAGATCATATATGGATAGCCTCTCCCCTCTATTGAGCTTCTCGAGGGCACTCTTCTTCTTTTCTCTTATTACTTTCTCCTTGGCAGATTCCCTAGATTCGATTTGAATTCTCTTTATTTCACTAAGTATCTCGATGTAGCGCTGCCTCTTTTCGTTTATTGAATTCGCTATAGATTTCAGCTTCTCCCTAATACTGTCGCGCTTCTTTTTAGTCTCGATGATGTCCCTAACCAATTCACCAATGCTCTGCTTAATCTTATTCCTCTCCTCCTTAGCTAGTGCAATGCTATTTCTGCATTCGCTCAGCTCTGTAATGACCCTGTTCAGCTCCTCCCTTACGCTATTTACCGCCTTTTTTATCCCATCGTACTTCTGTATGAGTTCAGAGTAACGCTTCTGATTGGTGGCTATAGCCTTAAATGTGTGTTCTAGATTCGCAATTTCACCTACTATCCTATCCTCATCCCTTTGATCGAGATACGGCGTTGTTATGATTGTCCATTCCAGCTGTTCAATCCGCTGCTTAATTTCATCTAGACTCATGCGCACCTTTACGGGCTGTAGCTTCTTGAGCTCAACCGACACCTCCTTCAATTCGTGAAGGTGATCCTTTATCGTGCTTCTCAGGCTGGCCGACCTATCCTTAAGATTGTTCAGCTTCTGGTACAGCTCATTCAATTTATTTCTAATTTTATCCAATTCATCTCTAAGTCTGCGAACCTCGCTACGCTTCCTGGCCAGCTCCTCTCGAATCTCAGTGAGCTCTTTTCTAAGGTTCTGCCTCTCGGTAATGAGGAGCTGAAGCTCTTCTCTAATGCTTCCTAATTCCCTCTGGAGAATTTCTATATCAGCCTTACCCTTAGATCCCTCCATGATGTAGACCTTCTTATCTATAGCGTTTCTTAGAGAATCTCGCTAGGCTCCTCAGTATAAAAATCTTCTCCACCTATCAATACCTGCTGGATCAGCGCATAGAGCTCATCCATACCTTGCCCAGTGATGGAAGAGGTAGCCACAAAACCACCGATACTTAGTCTTGCCATAATATCCTCAAATGCGGTTATTACATCACTATATTGTGTTACAAATACTGCATCCTCTCTTCTAATATCTTTGAAGATCTCCATAGGATCTTCAATCCACCGGATCACCTCATCGTGCCTTTCTTTAGGAAGCAGATCAGTTTTTGTTATAGTGATGATCTGGGGGAGTTTGTGTGCTATCGATGCTGCCAGTGCGAGCATGATGAGTGATAGAAAAGTTGATGGCTTTGTCAAAATGGTTGACTCGATTAAGAATAGCGCTACAGATTTATCGCTTAGAGCGAGAGATGACATTATTGCTGGCCCTGCTGATCTGAATGCAAAAAGCTCCATTTGCCCAGGGGTATCTACTATAACGTAGTTCGCCTTTAGCTCATCTACTTCATTCCTAAGATTCTCGACAAAATTAATTGAGAGATCGATAGCAGCTATCAGCGCTCCATTAGGGCCTAGGTTGTACTTCCTAATAACCTCATCAACTGTGATGTAGTCTCGTATATCTACATCTGGTGCGTAGGGAAGCCAAGATACAGCAGGGTCGAGGTTTACTATACCTACCTCCATTCTGCGTTCAATCAGCCAGTTTGCAAGTGAGTACGTTAAGTAGCTTTTCCCAGAACCTGCTGGACCCAGTACGAATACAAAGTACACTGTATCACACCTATACAAGTGGTATATCCACTGGGAGCTTAACAAACTTCTTAGTTCTGGTGTCAGCTAACTTATATCCGCAAACTCTGCATCTCCCTCGATCATCAATGTTCACCTTATATGCTACACCATCCCTTCTAATGACCACCATGCTCCTGCACACCGGGCACAGCGTTGAAGCAATCTCAATTACATCAGCCGTTGGCGCCTGAATCAATGGGTACTCTCTCCTCAGCCCAGCCATCAGAGCATCGTGAGCAGAGCCGTATCTACCATCAGCGAGAACTGTATTTATTGGGATGCTGTGATTCTTTACGCTACTGATGAGCCCTACGATCACTCCACTTAGATCTCTATGTGTTTCAGCAACAGCCAAAATTTCAATATGCTTAGATCTGATCTCCAATCTATCTAGCATGTACAGTAGTGATGAAACTTGTGCATCAATTTCTCTACTTGATACAACTTCAAACACCACAACATCAACATAATCGATAATTGTGTAGAAACTGTGGCTATCTTTAGCAATAAGCGGGTTTGCCTTCACACCAATGGCTGCAGCAGTCCCACTCTCAATTCTCTCCACGATACTGCGATCTACATAGGTGTAGGGCTCTGCGCCATGGAGAAATATGAGGTCGGCTCTGTATTCGTTGGCCCAGCCAATAATGCTTTGAGGGTTAAGCGGTATTAGTCTTGCACTCTTGCTAGTGATGTTCGACTCCCATGGACACCAGCTACAGTTGATTGGACACTCAATAAAATTCATAACTATGGATAGACCACCTATGCAGTATAGTGAGAGAGGAATCTTTCCAGTATTTGTCAATCTAATTGATGATAACATTTAAAGTCCCGTACCTATTTAAATTAGGTGTCAGATTGACTGCTAGATGCTTGCATATCAATACTGTACAGTGATAGATATGATCTTTATATACCTTTCAGGAACGCCAAATTCACTAGCTAAAGGTTTTGAGGAGAAGTGCGGCTGGAAGGTGCTCAGACCTATTAATAAGGTCTTTCCAGACGGTGAACAGTACATTAGGTTGCCTGAGGCCATAGCTGGTAATGTAGCTATAATTCAATCGTTATATCCAGAGCAAGATAGAAAAATTGTTGAACTCTACCTAGCGGTAGAGGCTGTCAGTGGCAGAGGTGCTAGGACCAAATTTCTAATACTGCCGTACACTGCCTACACTAGGCAGGACAAGAGATTCTTAGAGGGGGAGCCGGTAAGCACCAAGGCCGTATATCAGAATCTCAGATTGTTTGAAATAGATACTATTGTTGCTGTTGATGTGCATTCTATTCAGTCACTAACGTCACTAGGATTTAAAGTGCACAACATCTTACCTCATTCACACCTGCTCAACGCTGCTGGCGAGAAGGTAGATCTCGTCTTAGCACCTGATAGAGGAGCTCTTCCTAGAGCTATGGAGGTCGCAAAGACCTTCAATGTGCCATGCGACTACATAGAGAAGTTTAGAGATAGAGTAACAGGCGAGATAAGAATAGATCGGAAGGAGCTCAACGTTAGTGGAATGTCTGTAGCTATAGTTGATGATATTATAAGCACTGGGGGAACCATAGCTAAGGCTGCCCACGCGCTGTACAATGCGGGAGCCAAGAGTGTGATAGCCGTTGTATCACACTCACTACTCTCGCTTGAATCCATAGACGCTCTGTCCTCATCAAACATTAGCAAGCTAGTTACAGCGAACACCGTCTCAATGCCTAATAATCTTCCTAAATGGATTCAGGTAGTGGATGTAAGCAGCCTTATATGTAGTGAAATCAGCAAATGGGTCAGCTACTGACTATGTACATTGCAAGACTATCAAACGAGCTGCTATCGCTAGCCGTCTCAGAATTCTTCTCTATAATGGAAGCGGAGGGCGCTGCCTATAAAGTATTTAAAAGAATTGATGAATTTCTCCTCTTTACATCTAACGATGAATTAATCGAACTGCTAGCCTCACGCTCAGCACTACTGACTGAGCTGGGCAAGGTGTTAGACATTGCAGCGGAGGATGACAATCTGTATAGCGTTGTAATGAGTTACATAGATGGTAGCAGAAATGGACATACCTGCGTAGATGTAGACTCCATCAGAGGGTTTGGAAGAAAGAGGGCGTCTGATCTTCAAATGCTGCTCTCCACCATGGGGATTAGATGGAGAGGGTGTAAAAGTAGGATTAGGATTGCATTGGTAGCGGGTCTGGCGATCATATACGAGGTGCTGTATAGAAGGAGAGAGGCGAAATTCCATGATCGTGAGCCCCACCGCAGACCTTGCTATAGACCTGGCACCATGAAGCCCACACTAGCTAGAACGCTGGTGAATATTGCTAAGGTCAGCAGCAGGAAAAGAAGCCATTTACTAGATCCATTCTGTGGTGTAGGAGGTATAGCGTTAGAAGCGTGCAACATGGGTCTTCAAGTAACGTGTGCAGATATTGATGGGAAAATGGTGGAATGTGCTAGGGTTAATGGTGCAGCCTATGGTTGCAAAAACACAATGGAGTTTATCGAGGCAGACTCGCTGTACAGCATATTCAGGGGTAGATTCTTTGATGCTGTGGTTACCGATCCACCATACGGTATCCAGAGTACACCCCGCTCGCAGTCCCTCTCAAGCCTGATGGAGGGATTCATCCGCAACTCTTATGAAGTGGTTAAGAGGGGTGGTCATATGGTGTTTGCCATACCCATGCATCTTGAAGATCATACTGACAGTGTAATAGATAGCTTAGGTGCTAGTATTCTGGAGAAGCATTTGAATAGAGTTCACGGTTCACTTACAAGGGTAATATATGTTGTTAAGGTGTTGTAGATGAAGCCCCAAATAGTATTTATTGGCACGTCGGCATCAATGCCTACACATCTAAGATCTTCACCAGCCGTACTCGTATGCAGCTTTAGAACGTGTATACTACTAGACGTTGGTGAAGCGGCTCAAGTAAATCTTGGAAGGGTGGGTATAGACCTGCTAAAGATAGGTATAATAGGAGTAACGCACATGCATGGAGATCACTACTATGGTTTAGTGCCCCTTATAGATACGGTGAGGATGAGGGTTTCTTCACAGGATGCACGGAATCAGCACACAATCAGAATACTAGGGCCTAAGGATCTGTGTTTGCTGTTCAACAAATCCTCTGTTTATGAGGGTGGAGAGGAATATTGCTACAACACGGCTGGAGGATGTTTGGTTAAAACTGAGTGCATTGATGCTAAAGCCCTGTCTAGTGGTAGGGATTCCGTCCGGACATTCAATGGTGAAATCACCGTTGCACCTGTAGCTGTGAGTCACGGTGATATTGAATCCTATGGATATATCGCTAGGGTGAAGGTGTGTGAAAAAGCAGAGAATTACATAACGGTATTCTATTCTGGTGATGGTATCTGTGACGGTGAGTGTATCGATGTATTAAGGGGGTTTAGCCCTTGTGTGGTGATCCACGAGGCTACATTTATAGATTATGAGAGTGATAGGAGTAAGGCTAGACAGACCTTTCACGCTACGGTAGGCGATGCAGCACTTTTAGCCCAATCTGTAGCCGCCAAAATTCTCGTAATTACACATGTGAGTCCGCGGTACAGAGCTGACTGGATTAAAGATTATTTTTCACGCGCTCGAAGGGTATTTAGCGGTGATGTTGCTATTGCAGAGGATCTATCTGTGCTTCCACTAGACTTAATTTCCTGCTAAACATCTTCTGGAGGTGCCGTCTCCCACAGAGGCTTACCATGTGATGTTCTAGGTGCCAACCAATCGACTATAGCATTTATTTTCTTACTGGTGATCATTATGGTTATAGCCCCTAGAGGGCTTTCGTTATCGTTCTCGACGAAGTTTATTACCCCTTGAAACGCTGCCTGCTTATTTAGCTTGAATTCTATTGTGTTGTTCGATAGACTCCTTAGCATAACGCTTCTCGCTGTATCGAGTATCCTCTGTCTCCTTAATATATCGTGGAGCTTCCTCAAGGCGTCCAAATCGTTCTCTTCACATAAAATCATCTTTCTTCCTCTACCTACATCTTCCACCCTTATATTCTCGGCGTCGAGTATATTCTTCAAAGCCTTTAATACTCTATCCAGGTCTTCAGTAGGTCTGACCTCAACCTCAGCCCTTATATACACCACTGTGTATACACCTTAGAGAGCACGGTTTTTACGCTACTTATAAACTCCTCATACGAACCTTCGTTAACTATCACCATGTCCGCCAGCGCTACGACGTTCCCCAATCCCCAGGAGAGCTCCTCTAGATCTCGTTTCTTAAACTCTTCCCATGTTCTGGGGTCCCCTGGCCTTCCCCTACAGACAAGCCTTTGGAATCTTAATTTTGGGGGTGCGTAAACAGCTAGCACAATTATCTCAGCATCGATAATCCCCCTAAGGTACTCTAACTCATCTAAACTTCTAACACCATCTACTACAACAATGCAGTGTGTTGTAAGGGCCTCCCTTATCCTTGGGGCAGCCAACTTCATTATTGCATCATTTCCAAGGATCTCTCTAAGCTGTTTGGCTATCCTCAATAGGTTCTCTAGGTTCTGCTCAAGACCCCTTCTTGCTACCTCTTCCCTCACCATATCACCCAGATTTATAACCTGTATGCCCAACTCTCTGGCAATGGCTGAGAATGTCGATTTTCCGGAGCCGGGCATACCTACTACAATTATTGCTACTCTCCTGCCAACCATATTCGCAACCTAGCCCTAGGTTGAGGAGTTAGGCGCGTATTTCTAATCTAGATTCCTCCTAAATTTTTATTAGCTAGCTCCATCCCACAGAAGGTTAATGGTGGTGTGCGGCTATGGAGTTCAAGGTTAAAGATGTAACGTTAGCTAGTAAGGGGAACATCCAGATAGAATGGGCTAGCAGGTATATGCCGGTTGTAAACATGATTAATAGTGAGTTTGAGAAATCTAAACCCCTTCGCGGTGTAAGAATTGCCGCTGTACTACATGTGACTAAGGAGACGGCGGTGCTCATAAAAACGCTGATGCGTGGTGGTGCAGAGGTATGGCTAGCTGCAAGTAATCCTATGTCAACACAAGATGATGTAGCGGCAGCGCTTGCAGTAGACGGTGTGCATGTATTTGCATGGAGAGGTGAAACACAGGAGGAGTACTTCTGGGCTATTAAAAGAGTTGCAGAGTGTGAACCGCATATAGCTATAGATGATGGTGGTGATCTGCACGTACACATAAATACACAGAAGGCGGATATTGCTGCAAGAATGTACGGTGGTACTGAAGAGACTACAACTGGAGTATTGAGACTGAAGGTTATGGAGAGGGAGGGTATTTTAAACTACCCTGTTATAGCTGTAAACAATGCATTAACGAAGTACCTATTTGATAACAGGTACGGAACTGGACAGAGCACTGTGGATGGTATTCTACGAGCAACTAATATGCTGCTAGCTGGCAGAAATGTTGTGGTTGCTGGGTATGGGTGGGTTGGTAGAGGTATAGCTTGGAGGGTTAGGGGAATGGGCGCACGTGTGATCGTAACAGAGGTAAATCCCATCAGAGCTCTTGAGGCCGCGATGGATGGATTTGATGTTATGAAAATGGATAGAGCAGTCGAAATAGGCGACATATTCATAACAGCCACAGGTAATATCGATGTCATAACAAAGAATCATTTTCTGGAAATGAAAGATGGTGCTATTCTAGCCAACTCTGGACACTTCGATGTCGAGGTTAGCGTAAAGGATCTAGAGAGCCTAGCTATATCTAAGAGAGAATTGAGAGAGTGTGTAACTGAATACACTTTACCAAATGGTAGAAGACTGTACCTACTTGGAAAAGGTCGGCTGGTAAATCTAGTATGTGCCGAGGGGCACCCGAGTGAGGTCATGGATCTGAGCTTTGCAAATCAAGCGCTGTCAGTAAGATATATCGTGGAGAAACATGGTGATCTAGAAAAGAAGGTGTATGACGTACCTAGGGAGTTGGATATGAAGGTTGCAGAGCTGAAGCTCAGATCAATGGGTATAGAGATAGATGTGCTTACAGAGAACCAAAAGAAGTACATAGAAAGCTGGAGTCTATAGCAAGGCCTCCATAACAGGTCAGTGCACAGTAGTTGAAATCTACTGCAGGTGCCTTCCATACATCACAACCCTTCCTAATAGCGATGCTAAGCGATCCGCCATTCTAAGAGGATACGGCTCTACAAATACCCTTCTAGCCCTCTCTAAGTGGTTTAGAGTTTCTGTTGCCGAAAGACCTAAGACGTACAATCTTATCTTCGTATTACCCACCCTTATCTCAAAACTATTTCCATACACATGCTCGATAACCTCATACCTATATGAGTAGTCGCTAAAGTGGGTCTTAAGTGCATTGAATATTTTAGTGAGATCGAGTTGGTGTCTAAACACTACAGCTAGTGGCACACCGAGTACGCTATACACCCTCCTTGGATCTATAACGTTGAAACCTGCGCATGTGACGCCATCAAGAAATGTTAACCGGATATTATGTAAAGCGGTTGACCTTGCAATAATTCTAATTGCTGACGGTGTACCGTCGAGCCCATCTACAGATACTCTATCTATGAATATATCTGCAAATCTCCCTCCACACATCACAACTCCAACTAGAACAGTCTCGCCACCTTTGCTCGATTTCTTGAGGCCGACATCAAAATAACCATCATCTATCCCTAGGTAGCAGAGATTCGATGTAGCTATCTCCATGGAGTGCATTTAGCACCACATCTTCCGGTATTGCAAGAGATATCATCCTGGTCTTACCATATCTTCCACGACTTATTAGCCTAGCTGTTATTATCCCAACCATATCGAGCTCGCTAATTATATCGCTAACTCTTCTCTGCGTTACACTTTCAATGCCTATCTTCATACACAGAGTTCTATAATGGATGTACACCTCCCCCGTTGTCGTTTTTACGTTGTTCCGTGTAAGATTGTATATAGCTAGCAGTACCAGCTTGCTGTGGAGGGGCATTGTCGATATTAGCTCACCAACCCTATCTCTCTCTATCTCCCTTAGCGCTATGTAGACGTGCTGTGTAGAGATCACCTCTGCCCCCTCCCTCTCTGCGATCTCTCCTGCAACTCTTAGAAGATCTAGAGCTCTTCTTGCATCACCATGCTCACGGGCCGCCAGACTTGCGCATAAGCTTATCACCGCATCATTTATAGCTTTTGGATTGAATGCTATTCTGGCTCTCCTCCTAAGGATGTCCTCAAGCTGGATTGCATTGTATGGGGGAAACACTATTTCTATCTCACCAAGGCTGCTCCTCACCCGTGGATCTAAATCCTCAATGAGCTTTAAATCGTTTGTTATGCCAATTATGGAGATTCTTGAATGCAAAAGCTCATCGCTACTCCTGGAGAGCCTGTACAGAAGTTCATCGCCCTGCTTCTTAATTAGAAAGTCTATCTCATCCAGTACGGTTATCATTATGGAGCCTCTAGAGTCTAGAATCTTAAGAAACCTCCTATACGCTTCTGCTGTCGATATACCTGTAAATGGAAGCTTCAATCCTATACACTCACCGAGTCTCACTATAACACGGTATGTGGTATCCTCCTGCCTAGTATTTATGTAGCATGGAACTATGTCAGAGCCTACTTCAATAGCCTTACCGTGAAGTCTCTTCAAAACATACTTTGTTACAGCTGTTTTACCAGTACCAGTTAGCCCGTATATAAAAATGTTACTGGGTTTCGACCCCCTCAGTGCAGGGGCTAAAATAGCTCCTAGTTTAGAGACTTGATCCTCTCTGTGGGGTAATTCATCAGGTATGTATTCAGGCCTTAAAACATCCCTGTTGATAAAGATCATAGACTTCAAAGCACTGTTGAATACTTCCTCCAGCTCATCGCTACGTACCATCATTCTGAATCCCAGTATAGGATATCTATACACTAAGTGATTTAATTTGTGAATAATATAAAAAAGTTGAAAACGCTTAAAATCCTGGCTAAGTATTGTGTGTCTGTGTGGGGTGGGCCGGTAGCTCAGCCTGGAAGAGCACTCGGTTCGCACCCGAGAGGTCCCGGGTTCAAATCCCGGCCGGTCCACCAAAAACAACAGTTCCAGAGCACGCAGTACTGATCTATATCAGTAGAATGGTTAGCAGTATAAACAAAGTTTTTAAGTCTGCACAGCAAACCGTCTACCTGGCCACCAGACACCTCGGGAGCCGAGGAGAATGAAGGGGGGAGCCGAAGGGGTCGAACACCCCCTCTAAAACATGCATTCTACATCAACTGGTTAGGGAATGGAAGGAGATCCGCGTTGTAAGATGAGAGCCGCCGAAGTCCGTTATTAAGTAGATGCACACCTAGGGTATTCAACTCCAGTTAAAAGATGGTTACCTTGGGAGGAAAAAATTGCATTCTGCTGATAACTGCTCAGTGGAGTCTAAGGGATCTGTAGACTATCAAATGACTGGGGAAGCATTTCGTCTAAAGCCCAAATAATATGAATGGTATTAGAACTGATGACGATACTGCCATAACCTTCATCATTATGTTTATTGCAGGGCCTGCTGCATCCTTTAGTGGATCTCCAACTGTATCTCCAACTACAGCTGCTTTGTGGGTTTCCGTACCCTTCCCTCCAAAGTTTCCAGCCTCCACATACTTCTTTGCATTATCCCAAGTGTTTCCAACATTACCCTGGAATAGCCCTAGGAGTAAACCTGATGCGATAGAGCCTACTAGTAGACCTCCTAGTGCTGCCGCTCCTCTCCACACATCTCCAACACCAAATATCAGGACTATCAGTAGTGGTGCTAGTATCGATACTATTCCTGGTGCTACCAGCCTCCTCAGAGCGTAGTATGTTACTATCTGCACAGCCCTTTCATAGTCCGGCCTTTCTTTCCATTCTAGTATGCCCGGCTTTTCCTTGAACTGCCTTCTTATCTCATCAACAAGTTTTCCAGCAGCAGCAGTTACAGCTTGTATAACCATTGCAACAAATACCGCTACCATAACTGCACCTATGATTACCCCTCCTATGAAGTGTGCCCCGTATGATGGGTGCCCAGCATTAAATATTGTCTGCATAACTTCATCTATCCTCTGCCCACTCCTACTGGCAATGACGCTCGCAAAGCTAAATAGTAGTGCAAGAGCTGTCAGTGCAGCTGAGCCTATTGCGTAGCCCTTCGATATCGACTTCATAGTGTTTCCAGCCGCATCCAGTTTATCAGCCAGATTTCTTACCTCCTCACCATAGTTTGCCTGCTCAGCCAATCCCGCAGAGTTGTCAACTATAGGGCCATACGCATCAGCCGCCACTATCACAGGTGCAACAGATAGCATTCCAGTACCTGCGAGTGCTGCAGAGTATATCCCTGACAATAATCGTTCGGTGGCACTTAATGTCGAGCCAATTGTGTATGATGCAACAGCCGCTACAGCTATCGCAATGCTTGGTATAAACACGCTGTAGAACCCCATGGTCATACCACTCAGTATTGTTAGCGCGGGACCGAATTGAGAGTTCTGCGCCACTATCTTTACAGGTCTGTATATAGGTGATGTAAAGTAGTCCGATGTAAACCCGACTACAGCACCCGTTATAAGCCCTAGTACGCCTATGATCCATGCAACTAATAGTGTTGGATCTAGCGAGTAGGTGAATGCACCATTAACTATGGCGACAGCAGCTACGGAAATTATAGATGTCAGTGTGAGCGTCCTTCCAGGTTCTGCTAGTGGTGAAACAGCTATGAACTGTGAAGTGAACAGGCTAACAAGCAGTGCTACTGCTGAGAACAGAACTGGATACGCCACTAAATTTGATGCTCCCAGAACTGCGGCTATCGTCATCGGCGCTATGATGCCCTCAACATAGGATTCAAATAGATCTGCACCCATACCAGCACAGTCACCAACGTTATCCCCAACATTATCTGCTATAACACCAGGATTTCTAGGATCATCCTCCGGTATACCAACCTCTACCTTTCCAACAAGATCCGCGCCAACATCTGCTGCCTTAGTGTATATACCTCCACCAACCCTTGCAAATAATGCTGCCGTGCTAGCTCCAAATGCATATGCTAAGAGCAGCTGTGTAGCATGTGCAGCGTACCTCAGGTTAAGCCCGTTAAATGCTATGAATAGCACTGATATAAATGTGAGCCCTATACCACCTACTAGAAATCCTGTTATAGAACCACCTCTAAATGCGAGCACGAGTGCTCTATTCATATTTTCTCTACTCAATACATTTAATACACGAATGTTGCTGAAGACTCCCATGAGCATTCCAACGATGCTTACGATAGCTGAGCATATCCCCCCTAGAATGTAGGAAATTCCTGAAAGAAGTAGAAGGGTGTTCTGGAACACCATACCTAGTGCTATGAGTAGAAGAGCGATGAGTACCACTATAGAGAGTATGACGCCGTACTGCGCCTTTATATAGGCGAGCGCAGCACTTTTAATGTAGCCATGTATCTGCGCAGCAGCTTTCTCCTCACTACTGCCTGCAGCTATAGGCTTCATAATGATGTAGAGTATAGTAGAAACCACGTAGATTAGCGTTATAACACCTGAGGCTAGCCCTAGATACATTGATAGACTCAATACATCCATTTAATACACCACCATCTTACGAGCTACTCGGGACCCCTACAGTTATGAGGCAGAAATAAAAACTTTTCTTTGTTAAAATATATACCTCTAAACACAGACTATAAACGCTATGAAGTTAAAGCAGATCAAGAGCTGATAAATTAAAATAACACTGCAGTGAGAATGTCTTTGGGCCCGTAGCTTAGCTTGGATAGAGCGCCGGCCTGCGGAGCCGGAGGTCCGGGGTTCAAATCCCCGCGGGCCCGCCACAAACAATAAAAACACAATTTTCAATGCATTAGCGTGAACATTGGTGTGGCGCATATGCTAGATGCTATAGTTAAGATGCTGATACAGGCTTAACTCAGTACGGTTTAAAAGGTTATTAATCTAAAAGTGGTGCTATCTAGCTAGATGATGCGGGTTTTAAGATCTGATAGAGTGATGATAGACCCACGCGATGATTCTACTCCTCTAAGTTCCTCACCTTCTCAAGCACCCTTACCAGTATATCCTTCGTCTTTTGCGGATCAGCCCTTCCACCCGTCTTTTTCATTACCGCCCCTATAAGGAAGTTTATGGCTTTAGGATTCTTTAACGCATCTTCAACTGCCTTAGGATTTTCTTTAACAGCCTCTAGAGCCACCTGCTCAAGATACTGTTCATCATCAATTCTAGTATACCCAACCAATTTGATGTATTCATCAATATTTATCCCTCCGCTCACAACATGTGGCATCAGCTCCTTAACCATCTTTATGGACAGTACACCCTTATCTAAGAGTTCAAGAAGTCTGACAATGTCGTAGGGCTTAACGCTAAGCCTTTTTGGATCTATAGATAGTTCTTTAACCCATCTAAGGAAGTCTGTTATAATCATATCTGCAAGCCTCTTGTAGTTGCTATACATCTTTGCCCCTTCTTCAAAGAAGTCAGCGAGCCACTTGCTTAACACCAGCACTGTTGCTCTATACTCATCTAGATTGTACTGCACCATGAATCTCTCTATTCGATGATCGGGCAATTCTGGTATCATTGATGCGATCATATTGATCATGTCGTTCGAGATGGTTATCGGTGGTAGGTCTGGATCAGGAAAGTATCTATAGTCCTCTTCGAATTCCTTAGCCCGAAGTGGCACCGTTACACCTTTCCTCTCATCCCAATGCCTGGTCTCTCTAGCTACAGCTCCACCTTGTTCAATAATTCTCCTCTGTCTCACTATCTCATACGTTAGAGCCTTCTCGACATCCTTTATTGAACCAATATTCTTTACCTCAACCCTTCCATAGCCTTCAATTGAAATATTTGCATCAACCCTAAAAGAGCCCTCGAGGGCTGTCTCCGTCACCCCCAGATACTCAAGTATTGCGATAAGCTTATCGAGAAAAATCCTCGCCTCCTTTGGGCTATCCATATCAGGCTCTGTGACTATTTCAAGTAGCGCCACACCAGATCTATTGTAATCCACTAAACTATAGTGTGCCTCTTCAATACCTCCTACGTAGTGTAT
Source organism: Ignisphaera sp. (assembly GCA_025058535.1). Classification (GTDB taxonomy): domain Archaea; phylum Thermoproteota; class Thermoprotei_A; order Sulfolobales; family Ignisphaeraceae; genus Ignisphaera. Next base: position 20,561 of record JANXEL010000076.1, read on the forward strand.
CTTCCCCGGATCCTCTTCGATATTTATCCTCCTTATCCTGACCATCTTCGTCCTACCATCGACGAATATTCTAACATAGCCACTTCTGGCTATAGACGTGAATCCAGGGCCGTCATACTGTGTTATCTGGTAGTTCTTAGGTAGATCTGGATAGAAGTAGTGCTTCCTAACAAACATGACTCTATCACTTACTTCGCAGTTTAGTGCCTTAGCAACAGCTACAGCATACTCTACTGCCCTTCTATTTACAACTGGTAGGGTGCCTGGTAAACCGAGGCAGATTGGACACACATAGGTGTTTGGATTACCCCCTCTATAGCCAGAGTGGGTTGGGCAGAACAGCTTGCTTGATAGTGCGGTCAGCTGTACGTGTATCTCCAGCCCTATTAAAACCCTCATTCCACCTACACCTCAGCAATGAGGTCCCTAAGCTTTGTTCTCTCCTCTAACTGAGCTGAGAGATATAGAAGTATTGGTTCTGAGAGAGATTTTGACATAATCTGCAATCCAGCTGGTAGACCATTCCAAAAACCTGCAGGAATGCTTATAGCTGGATAGCCTACCAGATTGGCAATAACAGTTGAAACGTCTGCTAAGTATATCTTTACAGGATCCTCGAAAAATTCCCCCAGCTTAGGAGGGGGGATGGGCATTGTTGGGCTCACCACCACGTCAACCTTACTAAATATTGAGTTGAGATTTTCTTTGAGCATTCTTCTAAATCTCAGCGCTCTTATGTAGTACATATCCCTATAACCCATACTGAGAACATAAGCTCCCAGCGCTATCCTCTTCCTAACCTCGTACCCAAATCCTCTAGTCCTAACCTCCGTATAAGCATCAATCCAGCTCCTATTTTCAACAGGTACCTTAAGGCCATATCTAACACCGTCGAATCTTGATAGATTGGAGCTAGCTTCAGCCATAGCTATTATGTAGTAGGCTGCTACAGCCTCTTTAGTGTATGGCATCGAAACCTCCACGCACTCATGATATGCACAGAGATTGTCTACAGAGCTATATACGGTTTTCCTAACCTCATCGTCAGAACCTTCGAAAAGCTCCTTTAGAATGCCTATCTTGAGTCTCGGTTCTCTATGAAGTAGCTCGTTCAGCAGCTCAACATAGTCCACAGGCTGCATAGGTAGAGACGTTGAGTCCCTTGGATCATGCCCGGATATAGCTGTGAGTGTCAGTGCTAGATCTAGAGTGTTTCTAGCCATAGGTCCAATCTGATCCATGCTACTTGCATATGCAATTAATCCATATCTACTCACAAGGCCATATGTAGGTTTAAGACCGTACACCATTGTATAGGCAGCTGGATTCCTTATAGAGCCACCCGTATCTGAGCCCAGCGCTACTGATGCTTCACCAGCTGCTAGGGCTGCTCCACTTCCACCTGACGAACCTCCAGGAACGCGCTCCAGACTCCACGGATTTCTAGTGGGGTAGAATGCGCTAGTCTCTGTTGTGGAACCCATTGCAAACTCATCCATATTGGTCTTACCGTGGATAACCATACCTACATTCCTAAGCTTCTCGATAGTGGTTGCATCATAGGGAGGAATGTAATTCTCCAGCATTCTAGAACCACACGTTGTTCTAATACCTCTAGTTGAAATGTTATCCTTTACACCCACGATCACACCGAATAGCCTTGGAAGCGGATATGTGCTGCGCACTCTCCGTATAAGATTCTCCACATAGCTGTACACCTGCTCCTTAGGGACAATAGTTATGAATGCCCTTACCCTACTCTCCACACGATGTATTCTATCGTAGATTGAGTCTATGTATTCAAACACTTTATGCACATCTGAGGAAAATTCCTCGATTAGCCTGTGGACGGGCATGGATATGTATTTATAGGACATGCTACTCTACCGTAGTTTTTGGTGCTTTTACATAGCCATTAACCAGTAGAGCGTTATCCCTAAGCATACTGTGCTCTTCGTCCACCTTATCGAAGGTTTCATCCACCCTCAGAGGTGAAGGTACTTCGTGAACGTGGAATAGAGGTTCATACCTATCTATACCCTCAACATTTTTCAATTCATTAAATAAATTGATGATTTTGTCTATTTCAACCTTAATTCTCTCCCTCTCATCATCACTAAATCTTATTAGTATAAGCCTTTCGAGATACTCCACGACATCCCCTGGCAATATATACACCAAATCACATCTATCAGCTACATGGAATATAAGCTTGACATCAAAATTTAGAAACCCTGTCCTCAAATATATACACAATGATGATAGGCTGGTGAGCACTCATTAGAATTGAGGATGTCATTAAAGCACTAGGGGAGCTAATCAAGGATCCAGCTACAGTGTTTATGAGTGTTGAGGAGGCTAGGTTATCAGGTTCCAATATAATTAATTTCACCCTGGACCTGGGGAAAGAGATTGCGTATTCTGCAATTTCTTTTGAATACATAGTCTCTATAGAAGAGCTCATACCAATAGCTATAGTAATAGAGCCTGGGGGTGATACACTGAAAAATATGCCGCTAACTACAATTTCAAGAATATTGAACAGCGTTAAGGGGTACGTTTATGGTTCTGATAACGGTATTGGAATACTTATTCCAATAGAAAATGAAGCTGAGCTCTACAACAAGGTTGCGGTGCTCATTCCACAGATTGTTAAACAGATTCTAGGTATAGATGTTAGGCCAATAATTACAAATTATAGTATTGAAAAGTTGTAATCGGCCCGTGCCACTGCATCTCAATACGCTTAGTCCAAATTCTGTTAATCAATCCTGAGTAACTCTTATGAGCGTGAACCGCTGTATTATGTTTTAGCCTTTAGTACTTCCCTAATCAAGAATAGATTAAATGGTGTTTCCACTACTTGAAAAGGAGAATAGGTAGACCACCTCTAACTGTCTCACTATAGTTTATATCGACTGTGGGCTACATATACTACTTCTGTGCATACATCTATTTACAACAAACAAATATATACCCTTTTCTCTTCACATAATTAATGGTGATGCTGAATGATTGAAATGAAGGTGCTGGATTATTCAGATGTAAGGATGATACTAAAGATGAACAATGCTATAGAGTTGGTTGAGAAAGCATTTAGGGAGAAAGGTTTAGGGCGAGTTCAAATGCCTGCAAAAACATATCTATTCTTTGATAAATATAATGGTGATCTGCGCACCATGCCCGCCTACTTTCAGCACCTAGATATAGCAGGTGTAAAGATTGTCAATTCCCATCCGGATAACCCAGCCAAGCACGGTTTGCCCACGGTCATGGCCATAGTGGTACTTGTAGATCCAAAGACGGGGAGGCCCCTATGCCTGATGGATGGTACGTTGATTACAGGTGTTAGAACTGGTGCCGCAGTAGCTGTTGCCACCAAGTATCTCGCTAGGAAAAGCTCCAAAACTATTGGAGTTGTTGGAGCGGGCTCTATGGCTCCATACAGTATAGAAGGGCTGCATCATGTGTTGAGGATTGACAGTATTAAAATATTCGATATTAGCAGGAATAGAGCAGAGAGGCTTGCAAGAGAGGTAGAGCTTAATTATGGTATTTCTGCAAGTGCAGTAGAGAGATGCAGTGATGCTGTTAAAGATGTGGATGTTCTTGTTACGCTAACACCATCGAGAGAGCCCATCATAAAAGATGAGTGGATTTTCGAGGGAGTGCACATAAACGCAATGGGTGCTGATGCCCCAGGTAAGGAGGAACTGGATCCGGTGATACTTAAAAGAGCTAAAATAGTGGTTGATGATCTAGAGCAGGCAATCCATAGTGGCGAGGTTAATGTTCCTATAAGCAGAGGTATTCTACATCCAAATGAAATATATGGTGAATTGGGGGAGGTTGTGGCTGGTATTAAGCCCGGTAGGGTATCTGATAGCGAGATAACAATATTCGACTCAACAGGTCTAGCCATACAGGACGTTATAACAGCATGGCACGTCTACGAAGAGGCTGAAAGGAAGGGAATTGGAAGGAAGATCGTGCTCCACTAATCTACGGTCTCAGTCAGGGGAATAACATCATCCATAGCTAATCAGGGGGGTGAAGCTTCATCAATTACACTCCATATTTAAGAATGATATCCTGCTTCTCTAATCTACCTCTAATCGCAGGATCGTCTGTGGCAATGCCGTCAACCCCATAGCTCTTCATTTTCAAAGCTATCGATACATCATTTATAGTCCAAGTATATATCTTTAATCTCTTACTGTGAGCCTCCCTTATAACATTTGGTGTAACCAGGTTATATCTGGGTAGAATTGCCATAGCTTTCAACTTAACTGCTTTGTCTATCGGCAAGGGTCTCATGTATGTTAATAGCCCTATCTCCACAGATCTATCCAGATCCTTTATTCTCTTCAAGTATTCGTAGTTAAATGAAATGACCAGTGAATGGTCCATCACATCGTAACTTTTTAGCATTCTAACTATATACCCTTCATCATGCAACTCTTTAATCTCCATAAATACAACTACTCTGCGCCCTACTTCGCTCAAGACCTCATCAAGTGTTGGAATGCGCTCCCTTCCCATAACCATTACCCCTCTAATTTCGCTTAATGTGAGTTCCCTTACCCTTCTATCCATACCTGCAACCCTCTTCAAATCCTCGTCGTGTACCACTATAGGTATGCCATCGTTTGTAAACCTGACATCGAATTCAATAGCATCGCAGCCCATATCAATAGCTCTTCTAAATGCTGCCAACGTGTTCTCAGGCTCGTAAGCTGAAGCCCCTCTGTGAGCTACTAAGAGAAATCTTTGCCTCCATGACTCACTGCTCATACTTTCCCATCCTACACTTTCCTAAGGACAGACTTTGTAGAGAGTTCCTGATAGATCTGGTATATATCTGATTTTGATGGATCTGCCCCCATATCCACTAGATCCGTATAGATTTTTCTGGCAAAGGTTTCAAGCTCTACACACGGCTCTGTACATACAGTTGTAGAATGGAGGTGCCTGGCTATAGTGAGGGCCACGAGGGCTATTGCTGCAAGGTCTGCCGCATCTAGATTACCTTCAGCAAATCTCATCTCAATTAATTCCAGTGACTGAAGTAGAAGTGGCTCCCTCTGGATCTCTGGTATGTCATTTAGAGTCCTGACTATCAGTCGTATGTATGTTTCACTGTTAGCATGTGTTGGTGGAAGAAGATTGGGGTCATACAAGCAGAGCGTTCGAATCCTTCGAATGGGTTCATTTATATGTTGCTCACTCTCAATTAATGTGATAACTTCATTAATAAAATTGAGAATCCTTACAATATCCATTAATTTTTGCTGTTCAATCATACACCTCCTAAATATAACGCCTATATCCTCACCGCGCTTAGATGGCAATAAGTTGAGCATTCTCTTCAGCAATTCTATCTCTGATCTCTCAGCTTGCGCCAAAAATTGGGCTAAGCGTCTTTGTATATAGACTACATCGCTGTATCCAAGAATGTTCCTCTTTATCATGTCTACAGCCCAAATACTTCCTGCTAGAACTAGACCGCTGTAGGGCTTTGTGAGCAAATCTATTCTATTAATAATATCATCAGGCAGCAGCATCTGCACTCTATAGCATTTATGGAGCTTCAGTAGATTCTCTATGAGCTCATTATATGAGGTTATACTACTCATCTATAGTCACTATCTCTACCGTAAGATATTAATTAAACCAGAATAAAAATATTTTAATCTATCACTATACACCTTCACAAATCAGCAAAAATTTTCTTAGGCCTGAGATCTAGTGCTCAACAACTATAAGTGTCGTGGTGCTCTTTATATGTGGAAATTTTCTAACTTTTGTTATAACAGCACTTCTAAGAGCGTCAAAAGTCTCAGCTTCAACAACAACAACAACGTCATAAATTCCATAGACTACGTGAACCTCCTTAACCTCTGGTATCTGCATTAATGCCTTTGCCACCTCTTCCTCCATACCTACATCAGTGTTTATAAGTACTATAGCCCTGGGCATACCTGTAGCCCCCGTAATATATTTATAAAGCAATTTATAAAAACGTTTATGAGAAGCCGCCTTATAGAGACGGTGGGTGTAGATCTTTTGATCTCAGAAAGCGGTCCTACAGAGTACGACAGGTCGCACATCTTGAAATACTGTAGGGAGAGGTGTATTGATGAAGGCTACTACGGTAGAGCATTAAATGATTGTATAGAAGAGTGCATAAAAAGTGCAACTCGATAGTGAAGTGCGCATTCACGATATAGAGCCTAGAACCATAACTACCACATTTCTATAGGGTCTTGGCCCATCCATTTCCACAAAAAATATGTTCTGCCATGTACCCCTTACTAGTCTCCAACCGATAACTGGAAATACCCTTTCACTACTGATTACTGCCGAACCTATATGTGCGTGTGCATTATCATCTATTCTATTATGCTTCCATTCTCTATCCGATTCAGTAAATTCCCTGACAAATGTCGTTATATCATCTAAGAGTCCTGCCTCATTTTCATTAGCTATTATAGCCCCAGTAGCATGAGGAGCAAAAACTACGCATATACCATCCTTAATACCACTTCTCTCAACAATCTTCTCAACATCCTTAGTTATGTCTATTAGCTGGAATTGCCTCACTGTGGATAATGTTAGTACCTCATGATATACCTTAAACATACTTCATACCTAAGTGATGCAGTGACTGCTACATTTTAGTGCATCTTAGTTTATCAATATTATCAAGCATGCTGCAGCTGCACCGTTCCACGGTTTCTCCATAGATTTGAGCGTATAGAGAGGATGAAGAGGAATAGCGTTCGTAAAAACATCTTGAGTTGAATCGTAAGCCAGCTTTTCCGATCACCACAATAGAGATTCTAGCTGGATGCCGTAGCTCTCGATTTAAGGGTGTTATACACCGTATCCTTAAGCCCCACTTTAATTAAGAGTCTTTCAAGTCTGTAGAGCTGTTCGTGTGCAACATCAATCTTTTTGGCCATCTGAGCTATTGGTATTCCATTTGTTCTCGCATAGAGTAGATATATTAGTGTTCTGACACTATGTGGATGTCTCAGCGATGATGATATTGCGCTATCGAATACGAGCCAATCTATTATATCAATGTTGTTTTTAGTCCATTCAGCTATCTCCTGCGGTAGTTCAAAGCTGTGTTCAAGTCTCTTCCTAAACACTACTTTACTGCCAGCCACATCAAGCTTCCTTTTTCTTCTCCTTCTCTTTTCAAATAGTATTTCTGCACTCATTTTAACACCTTCAACTCTTACTAAGTATAGTAGACATTACATAGAAGCTAATAAGTTTATCGCTTCTAAAATCTCTTATAAAGCTCTATAAACACATGAATGTAGTATGATCATTCAAGTTAATAAATATTTTAGGCAGGTATATAGCATACGTGTAGCTCTATGAGCTCCCAAGAAGAGTCTATTATAAAGGGATTAATTGTTAGTGAGTTAAGAATAGTAAATAAGCACCTTCCTAGGGAGAGATTATCGCTCCACAAGCTAATTAATATGGATATACCACATGTCGTTCTGAGAGATGGAACTGTGCATTTCTTTAGAAAAACCGAGCTGAAGATGTTGTGTAACTATATAGAGAAGGATGAATGGGACAGGCTCTTACTACCAATAATAATCATTATTAGACCGGATATAGATAACGGTGTAGCATTTGTAGAAGATGCGCTAGCAGTCAAGGTGATCTCCAGAATCCTCGGAATACCCGTACCGTCAGAAAACATGAAGAGATTTACCCTGCACAAACCTTACTTATCAATCCTTAGATCGCAGTTTGATACGATATTTCAGTATGCAATATCTATAGAGCTTGAAAAGGACGGTGGTGAACTACCAATTGATCAGCATGGATTGATGTGATATGCTCGTGAAGAATCTCCCTGAACCTGAAGCCGCGGCCATGGATGTACTGCTAGTCGTGGATAGCAATGTTTTTAACATATACTGCGACGCTGATGAAGTGCTGGAATGTGAGGAAGAGAGGTGCGCCATTGAACTATACAATAGCTGTGTAGAATCATTTATAAGAGGTAGCATCATTGAGGTTAAACACATAGGGTATATAAAGAGCGGTAAGATGATTGTGTACAGCATTGATGGAAGGAGAGTATGTCTTTATGTCTGCAGAAGAGGAATTGATGTTGCTTCAATATGCAAACTACTATAACCACCAATTTAACACTCATATACGTTCTCAGCTACGATATAGCCCTCATAATCAGATAAAATGTGCTTTCTACCATCAATGCATATTCTTCCTCTAAATAGTGGTGCATACACAACAAAACTCTCTGCTTCACCACCCTCAAAAACTGGGTCGAATCCATACACCATAGCTCTCCTCAATATTACTTGTGCATCTTGCTCAGTAACAACTCTTCCAAGGATATCCATTGGAATCCCCCAGCTAGTTATTGATGTTATTACGAACTCTATACCGTTCCTAATAAGCTCTACAAGATAGCTCCTTCTATCTTTTCCCCATAGAGGCGTATACAGCTTTACTCCCAACTCTTCAGCGATATCCAGAAACAGCATTCTCTGAGAGTCGCTTCCAACAATTCCTAGAATCATGTAGTCAAACTCATGATTATCGGCGAGTGTTTCCAAGGCCTTCCTTACACCACGTTCTTCCTCCAATCTATCCTTAGCATTTATTTTAACAAAGACGTGTTTAAATCCCATCAATTTAGCTTGAATGTGTGTATGCTCGACAAATGGTCTATGAAGATACCATGGATGTGACAACTCCGGTGAGAACGTTAGAAGTAGCACTATTTTGAAATTCTGCAGTACCGCCAAGTGGAGAGCGTAGGTACTGTCCTTACCACCGCTAAAGATGGCTACGGCTCTGTATACCATAGGTTCTCGATCTATGTATTATGAAATAAGAGTTAAATAGCTAATCCAAACCACCATAAATAGGAGGATTTGTGGTGCTCCAATGGTTTAGTTGAACCATCGCTAGCCTGAAATGATGTAGAGTGTGTATGAGCATCAATACTGTGATGTTGGTCGCTTGTCAGCATTAGGGCATCAACAATCGGATAACGCTGCCCCTTCCAAATCTTTTTGTTCATCACCCGCTTTGCACGCCTTGATATAACAGATACTCAGTGAGATGCTCATTTAATGTTGAAAGCTGTCTCCCTGCAAAATTATTTATGGAAGGTGTACTTAATGCACCTCCCTATATCCTCTATGGAGATTGCTGTATGAAGTATCGATAGCGCAAGCATTACTCCATCTAATGTAAGCATGTAAAGGAGCAGTACAACTATCGTGAGTATTTGGGGGAATAGTGCTGTTAAGAGATATTTTTCCTTTCTATCCGTATTAATAATGAACCCTACGTATAACCCTTTTACCACAAACCTGTATCCAATTCCAAACATGTTTATGGCCACAAAGTGTAGGAGTTCATGCAGAATACCTATTAGTGCAAGCAATGCAAGTATGGTGACATAGATCTGACCACTGATATTCAGGAAGCTTGACAGCATCCAAGATACAGTGAATCCTAGTATGATGTAGGCAGCGTTTTTTAGTTTCACTAACCCCTCACCCTGCACAACTTTAATTCTATTAGATAGTTAGATAATATAGCTAAACAGTAGAAAGAGTAGGTGACCGTTACATTCAGTGTTATTGTAGGACCGTAAGTATAACTATAAAACTTTCGGAGAAGTAATGTTACCATGGAACGTCTTTTAGCTTTAAAAGATATGCAATGCGATTTGTTACGACATGTAGTGCAAGTGTTACTATGAGCACGTATATGCGTTCAAGAATTGATAGTTTTAAGTAGTCTAATAGCTGTGCAATGGCTATGGCAGTTATTATGAAGAGCAGCTGGTCTAGTATGGGCAAGGGTTTTCCAGGCTCTATACCTAGTCTACGCTTTATAAATGCACCTATGAGATCTCCTACCAATGCTCCAAAGCTAAGTGTAGCTCCTCTATACAAATAGATCTCATCTCCAGCTAAGGTGTATTGTATGTAACCTGTAAGTATCCCAGTTAGAAGACCGGCAAAAAACCCCTCCCAGCTCTTGTTATCACCAAAAACCCTCTTACCATCAAAAAGACGTCTGCCAAAGTCAATGGAGTGTCTGCTTAAGCCCAGCAAACTCAGAATTTTTGCAACTACTACAGGTGTTCCATTCGCTATATAAGCAGGTAGTATAATCCATATGGGATTTAATACAGTGTTTAAATCCATATATATCTCACCCTTTTGAAATTATCTACTCGAAATGCTTTTTAAAGGTATTAATAATGTATGCTAATACAGATTTTAGGTGAGCTTGCATGGATATGAAGCGTAATCGCATTGAAATAAGGTGGCATGGGCGCGGTGGACAGGGAACTGTGACGGCATCAGTAGTGCTTGCTGAAGCCGCTATATACCAGGGTAAATACGCACAGGCTTATCCAGAATTTGGTGCCGAGAGGAGAGGTGCACCTGTGAGGGCATACACAAGAATCTCTGAGGAACCTATATATTCAAGAACTCCTGTACTGAACCCCGATGTCGTAGTCGTCCTTGACCCTAGTCTCAATAAGAGCCTATACATGGATGGGCTCAAAAGCAACGGTATAGTTATAGTTAACAGCGGAAAGAATCTAGATAGTATTAGAAGCGATCTTGGGGGTGGTGTAAGGGTGGCGAGAATAGATGCAACTAAAATAGCTCTTGAAATCCTCAAAGCACCTTTTGTCAACATGGCTATGCTTGGAGCTGTAGCGAGAGTAGTACCCATTGTTGATATGAAGTATATAGAGGAGGTTGTGAAAGAAAGCTTCAGACCCAGAATTGCAGAAGCAAATATACAGGCTATGAGGAGAGCGTTTCAGGAGGTGGAGTTTTAGATGAGCAGAAAACCTCTACCAGGCTGGAAATCACTATCACTAGGAGGAAGCATAGTCGAGCCTGGTAATAGTGTTCAGAGACCTACCGGTGATTGGAGGGTCTATAAACCTATTATAAATCAGGAGAAGTGTGTGCGCTGCCTCCTATGCTGGGTCTACTGTCCAGACATGTCTATATATATAATTGATAAGCCGTATAGAACGTCTATGGGAAGGGAGTGGAAGTTTAGCGTTGAAGTGGATTACAACTTCTGTAAAGGCTGCGGCATATGTGTTGAAGAGTGCCCTGTAAAGGCTATAGACTTTATTGAAGAGGTGAAGTAGTTGCAGAATGATGTGTGGGAAAAAATACCCCTCAATTCAAACTATGCTGCAGCGTATGGCGCTAAGGACTCCGATGTTGATGTAGTTGCAGCTTACCCTATAACACCACAGACTCCTGTTGTCGAGAAAATCGCTGAATTTATAGCAAATGGTGAGCTAGATGCTGAAATGATTCACGTAGAGAGTGAGCATTCCGCTATGAGCGCCTGTGTAGGTGCTGCAGCTACTGGTGCCAGAACATTTACAGCTACATCGGCGCAAGGCCTAGAGCTAATGCATGAGATTCTGCATATTGCATCCGGATTAAGACTGCCCATAG
>JANXEL010000038.1 GCA_025058535.1 Ignisphaera sp.
TAGTTAGTGTGAATAACGAAACGCTGCTGTTCTATCCGCTCCTTATTGAATGTAGCAGAACTAGAAATAGTGGACTTGTAGGTAATGCAGGTGAGCATATTAAATTATTGATAGATCTGTGCAAAACCCTGGAACTCGGTAACGTAGTCATACTAAATAAAAACTTAAGTACACTTGTTAGAATGGTTAATTTAGATTTTATGAACTACACCACTGTGGGCATGGACCTTAGACTCCTACCGGATCTTGAGTTGGTGCCCGGGCTGTACATACTGCACTCCATCGGTAATATGGGTGGTGAGGTAATTAAATTAGAAGACGTTAACAGGATAGCGTTATTCAGATTCACACAAGGCAATTTCGATTTATTATGTAGAAATAAGTGTGATGTCAAAACCATAGCACTATACATAGATGTTGGGAGATTGAATTCTCTAGATTTAGATAGTACTATAGATGAATACAAACACATTTTTAACTACATTATTGTAAGACGTGGCAACACTGGTATGATCTACAGCAGCACATTTGTTCCAACATCCGAAAGTTTAGTAGGGCTGTTAATGCTCTTTCTAATCTCTATAATAATTCTATTATCGCTTTCTGGTGGATTGATCGAAAAACTAAGCCATACAATTAATAAACTATGGAGCATAGGAGTTTCGAAGGAGCTATACGGAGCTTCCTCTACACTGACTCTCACTATAATTTTTGGTATTGGTATTGCACCAGTTGCCGTGTGTCATTATATAGAATGGCTGAATTCATTTGGACTTGTAGCATATTTAATAATGTCGACTGTAACAGTATTTGTGCTATCAAATCAACTAATAAGAAGATTGAACGTAGTCCAGCATATTCCACACCGATCTAGCATAACGTACATATCGGAGAGCTATATAGACGTTGAAAATTTAAGAGGATGTCTTACACAACTGTTGCACAGTGATGATGTCTTCCATCTAAACGAAATTGAGGTGTTAAAGAATAGTAAGTACTACGTATTGAGAGTAGAGATGGTGTATGGAAGAGCGCTTTCTACAATAGCGGTATCTGAAATTTACGTTGAGGGCTATGATAGTCTATGGAGATATGTGATAGAAGTAGATGTGTGGAGCATAGAGGAGTTTACTGCCAGAGAGGTGAAGTACATTACGTTACTAGCCTTATCTAAAATGTATGGGGGTTTAGCATCTTGCTTAGAGAAGTTGCCTTGAAGTCTCTCATATATTCGCTGACCCGTGTAGGTATGCGCTATGTCATTATCTTCTCTATTACATCGTATATTTATTTACATATGTACAGAAGTGTCTTGTCGTTCGTAATAATGCTATTCCTATCCATATTAATGATGATATCATCTATTTTATCTGATAGAAGAGATATCATACAACTCATTTTCGTGCTTTATCTTGTCGGTGCAAGAAAGAAAATCTTATTTTTAGCAACTGCTGTCTTTACCTCACTGCGTTCTCTTCTCATAACCATAGTGTATTCTATAGCCATGCTGGACAATCCTAGCATTGCACCAACAGTGCTCTTCACCTACGTAGTTGTTACAGTAATTTTATCACTTATAATGGTGAGAGGTGTCGTACCACGAGTATAGTCGTTATTGTTAGACATCTATGGAAGTACTATGCAGCATCAGGAGGCCACATTGCAATATTGAGGGACGTTAATCTGTTGGTGAAGAGAGGGGAGATTATAGGCATTCATGGTCCGAGTGGAGCAGGTAAGACGACTTTACTAAAGATCCTGGCAGGCTTAGAAAGACCTGATTCCGGTGAAGTGATTGTAGAGGGGTATAACTTAAATCTTCTAGACGACGATGGTCTGGCCCTTCTTAGGACATCGATAGTCAGCTATATTCCTCAGGACTACGGATTAATAGACGAATTTACAGTATATGAAAATATAGAGTTGCCCCTTCTACTAGCTGGGCTACCTAAAAGAGAAAGGAGGAACGCTATAAACAGCATCTTAGATTACATGGGGTTGCGAGATAAGGAGAGGATTAAGGTGAAGTATCTTAGTGGTGGTGAAAAGCAGAGAGTTTCCATAGCGAGATCTCTAGTTACTACACCATCGCTACTTTTAGCGGATGAACCTACAGCAAATCTAGATTGGGATAATGCCAAGAGGGTTCTGGAGCTCTTTAATAAAATTAATAAGGATTTCAGAACCACAATAGTTATAGTATCTCATGATATGAGAGTACTAGAATTTGTTACTAAAAGATTTGTGTTATACGATGGGCTCCTTAAGGAGGTTGAGATGTAGAAGTAATTGATGTAATAGAATTGCGGTCATCACGATGTGAACGGCGGAGTTGCTATTGGGGTAAATGGAATCTGAGTTTAATGATAATAGGATGATTTAAGGGTAGGGGTTTTATGGATCACCCGGTCCGTGAAGTCATCATTTGTTCAGGAAACCCAGCACCGATCATTCCCGAGGAAGTTTAAGGTCAATAGGATTTATATATTTCATGCAGAGTATAACACTCTAGGTACCCACTATGAAGGTTGTTATTTTAGCAGGTGGCCTTGGAAGGAGGCTACGTCCATTAACTGACGATAAGCCAAAGGCTATGATCGGTGTGTGTGGGAAACCATTGATTGAATGGCACGTGTACTGGTTAAAAAGGTATGGCTTTGAGGAGTTCGTCTTCTTGCTTGGTCATGCGAAAGAGAAGGTTATAGAGTATTTAGGAAGTGGACGCAGGCTAGGCATAAGGGCAAGCTACGTGGTTGAGGACGAGCCGTTGGGGACTGGAGGTGCAATAAAAAATGCTGAAAGTGTGCTTAGGAATGATGAGTGGTTTTTAGTTATAAATGGCGATATAGTAACAGATCTCAATCCACTTCATTTAATTGAAGATGTTAAGGCATCAGATGATATAGTGGCAA
>JANXEL010000079.1 GCA_025058535.1 Ignisphaera sp.
GTATGGAGTACCAAGTGATATGGCTACAGCACTTGCAGACCTATTAATGAAGTATTCAAAGAGCATGCAAATAAATCTGAGAATTCAAGGGGAAAAGCTTCAAGAACGTGTAGTGTTCGTTGGTTATGGAGGTATGTCTAGGGTACTTGCGGGAGCTCTGGTTAAGGCAGGCCATAGCGTGGTGATAACAGGTAGAAATTTGGATGCAGCAATGAAGTTGGCTAGAGATTTAGGATGCAGTTGCATGGATATAGTATCAGCTCTAGAGTTTGGAGAATACGTGGTTCTAGCTCTACCACCTGAAGCATTTAGGAGTGGATATGTAGATGAGATCGCCAGGTACTTTAGAGATAGAATAGTTATGGACATTCTATCATCCAAGTCATGGATTTTTAACCACATTGAAAATAAATCACTGAGTAATAATTTCATGTACGTATCTACACACCCACTATTCGGACCTCTTACAACACCTATTGGCGAGAAGATAGCAGTAATACCATCTAGAACAGGAGGTGCTGTTCTTCAGAGGGTGGTCAATCTATGGTATTCAGCTGGATTAGAACCAATTATACTATCTCTTGAAGAGCATGAAAAGGCTATGGCTATTGTACAGGTGCTTACACACCTCTACCTTTTAGCACTTTCAAGAGCTTCTGAAAAACTTTCTAAGGAACTTGGCATTAATGCAGATAGGCTTTCAACTCCAACCTATAGAGAGGTTAGAGCTGTTCTTGAAAAACTCAAGTACATGGAGGGCGTTGTTTTTGAAATTCAGAAAACTAATCCTTTTTCAGCACTCGTGAGAGAAAGAGCTCTTGAAGCTCTAAAAGATGTAATTGAATATCTAGGTAGAGAATCATGATATTTATTCTAAAGGAGGAAGCACAGTACTCATCTTTAATAGAGAAGATAAGAGCGTCCTCCGCATCGTATAGAGTTTTAGATTTGTATGGAGTGAAGCTTGTAGTTGCTTGGCCAGATAGCCTAGTTGAGAAGATAGATGATCCATCCATAAAGATTAGAGTGAGGCCAAAGAGACCCTACCAGCTGGCTTCAAGTGAGTGGAAGAGTAGAACTGTTATCAGGGTTGGTGATGTCGAGATTGGTGGGAGAGCTGTAGTAGTGGCTGCCGGTCCTTGTGCCGTTGAGAGTGAGGAGCAGATGATGGAAATCGCAAAAGCTGTTAAGAGAGCTGGTGCTCATCTGCTAAGGGGAGGTGTATTTAAGCCTAGAACCAGCCCCTACTCTTTTCAGGGGCTCGGTGAGGAAGGTTTAAAGATACTAAGGAGAGTATCAGATTCAACAAATCTTCCAGTTGTTACAGAGCTTATGGATGTAAGAGATTCCGTGCTGGTAGCTAAGTATGCTGATATGATTCAAATTGGAGCTAGAAACGCTCAGAACTATTCACTACTCAAAGAAGTTGGTAGAATAAATAAGCCAATACTACTTAAACGTGGATTTGCTACAACAGTTGAAGAGTGGATTTTAGCTGCAGAGTACATTCTATTAGAAGGTAATGGCAGTGTAGCTTTATGTGAAAGAGGTATAAGAAC
>JANXEL010000003.1 GCA_025058535.1 Ignisphaera sp.
TTCCAGCCACCACTCCAAGTTTTCGGCAATTAAAAAGCGTTCTCAGAGTGCAAAACAGTACTCGCATTCATGTAAGGATGGCTGCTCAGGATAGTCTATCTGAGGAATAATGGTGATATCTATTAATAAGCTGCATAGCTAGTTGTACCATATAAATGGTGAGGGCAGAATAGTTAAATAGATGTAGCTGAGATGATGTATGAGTCCCGCGGTATGGAAAGATGACAGCACCACGACCTCTGATCATATAGGAGGGTGTGTGACGTTATGCATGGCGAACAGCTGTGCTTATCTGAACTCGTAAAAGTCACACCTATAACACTGGAAAGTCTCAGGAGGGAAGCACTTAGTATTTTCACAAAAAGGGTTGTAGTGCCGAGATCTACAAAAGTTAGTTCTAGTAGAAGGAGGGTTCTCATATATCTATTAAAGTGTGAGAAGGTGTACCAGTATATAGTGACGAGCCTGGGATACATTGCAAGACTGCCAAGAATTGAAGAGTTGCAAGCATTCTATGCAGAGCTCATCAATATCGCATCTAAAAACATGTATAACAAGGTTATTGAAGATGTCTCCATAAGTATCAAAATTCTGTCTAATCTCTGGTCCAAGTACCGAAAAGCTATTCTAAGTAGTGCACCTACTGAGGCAAAGAAGTTGGCACGGGAGTTCGTAGGCAGGTCCCTTTCTATTCTACATAGAAAATTGAAAATGATAGATATTTTAGATGATGTTATGAAGACTGCTAGAGTGGCTCCATGCATAGACTTTAAAAGTCCCATTATAATAATCTCCGGCATGCCACAGGTAGGCAAATCTACACTAGTTGGAAAAATTTCCTCAGCTAAAACCCTTGTATCACCGTATCCGTTTACAACTAAGAACATTGTACTGGGGCATATAGACCTTGGGCACATTAAGATCCAGGTAATCGATACACCTGGTTTATTGGATAGAAGCATAGATGAGATGAACGAAATAGAGAGAAAAGCTGTTGCAGCGCTAAAATACCTCAACTCTATAACTCTTTACCTCTTCGATTCTTCACCGGAAGCCTACTACTCGTTTGGAAAACAATTAAGTCTGCTTAAGATGGTGGAGCAGTTAATAGGTAAGGATAGGGTGATTCCAGTCTTTAATAAAATTGATAAAGCGGCTAGGGAACACCTATCTGAGTTCAGAAAGATGCTAGAACTGCAAGGGTATAGCGAGATTATTATGATTAGTGCCTTGCATGGAGTAAACATCAATGAGTTGATTAGAGAAGCCATTAGAAAATATGATCGATTTTATGGCACGAACTATAGTCAATTTTTATTGTATACGAATTTCAATAAAGTTAGCTAAATGAAGGACTACCTTCTTCACATCCATGAAATTATACCGTATTTAAAAATTCTGGTCTGTGTGTACCACTCTCGAGTACACACTATTCGTTTCGTGTAGACAATAGATTTGTAATGTAGTGCAAGTATTATTGTGCGTAATTAGGTCGCCATCTTTTCCTCTACAACCTCTACATCAACTCCTTCCTCTTTCCTTGTTTCCTCCTCCTCTGTTTCTTCTGCACTCTTCTGCACAGGCTTGCTTTGAATTGACGATCCATGAATTTGGTCAAGTATTTTTGAATAGATCCAGAACACATCAGCAATAGGCGGCAAGTTGTCCATTGCGTATTCAAATCCGCATGAGGCACACCTTACAAAGGCACTTTTTCGACTACCTGCCTTATCCTCATTTACATCTATTGAGAGAGTATGTGGGTTACCACACATTGGACACTGCCTTAAGCTTTCGTAAGCCTTAGTTCTTCTCGCTTCTTGTATCATCTTCTTGACTATTGCAGTTGTTCTTCTCCACTTACTTCTCCTCCTGGCCATCTGTACCAATCCTCTAGTCTTAAACTTTAGTACTCTAAAAATACTTAAAAATACCTAATATTTTAATACATATACCAGGTATTAGCACCAAAGCAGATCGGTAATTCCGTTGATTTCAAGATCTCTATGATAAAGTTTTTATATCCTAATTCTCATACACTAGCCAATGGGCCCGTAGTCTAGCTTGGCTAGGATGCGGGGTACACCTAACCTAAGGTGCCCGACTCGGGACCTCTTGCGGAGATCCCCGTGATCCCGGGTTCAAATCCCGGCGGGCCCACTATAGTGTTTTGTTTGAACGTGCTGTGCTACAGTTTCTTCAGAATCGTGGTTCTAATGAAGTTCTTTACACTGTTTATATCGATATCCTCTCTCAGCAGACTATATGAAAGTGTTTGATGACCCATTATATCTATAGCAAAACCGCTCCTATAGAGCTCCAGAGCCAGTATGTATGCTGTTAGATCTCTTGATTTTATTAAGATATAGTTACTGCCATCCTTGTTAGTAAGTAGGAGTATAACAGGGTTTCTAAATATTCTATACAATGCGGAGGCGAGGGCGGACGGTCTATAGGCTAATTTCTCCCCCCTAGCATCTACCAATCTAATATTGAATATTTTCTCAGCCCTGAGCGCTAATTCCTTTGCAAACATATTAATATCCTCTCCCTTTAGCTGCGGCTCCACAAACCTGTTTATATCCATAGTAAATGGTATCGAGGTGTGGGGTAGTGGTGAACTCAGCCATCTCACCAGCTTCTCCCACAGCTCTCTATTTCTAGACTGTGCGAGTGTTCTAGATAGTGCTACAATCAGCTGAATAAATTTCGTGCTTACATCACTCTGCCTCCTGCCCTCAATAACACTAGCAACCTCAACAAAAGCTCTGATTCTTGCAGTTGAAGCTATTTTTAGTGTGTTCATTAACTGAAATACGAGATACGCCGTCGGAGTCTTGCCAACGATGAATTCATCAACGAGCTTCTCTATAGCAGAGCTATGAATGTATGAAGATATGTGATGGTCTATGTATATGATATATGTGTTCAACTCCTTAATTCTCTTTAGAAAAGATTCGGTGTGCCTACTGTAGGCAATATCAAGCAACACAATATGAGAAATGTTTGAGTTGCTAATTTCTTCAATAACACGTGGAAGCGACTTTGAAGCTGATGGTATCAAATGCACCCTTTGTCTGCCACTTAGAGGATACCTCCCAACAACCTCCTGTGAATATACTATTTGAGCAGCTGAAACAACACCGTCGACATCCCAATCAGCAATCACCGCAACCCCACTACCCAATTTACACACCAATAAAATCCTTCACTCCTAATGCTAATAACTCTATAGAGAAATATCCAATTTAAGCTTTTAAGCCCTCTGCCAATGTATATTAGACTAGAGCCGCGGTAGTATAGCCCGGCTATTATGCGGGCCTGTCGAGCCCGTGACCCGGGTTCAAATCCCGGCCGCGGCGCCAAAACAATATGCTCTTACTAAAATTAACGCGTTCGATAATTTAGTAGAAAGATGCTAATATGCTACATTTACCATTATCCAAAATGGGGATTGGGAAGCGATACAGATTTTGATATATCCACAATAGGAGTTCCGGATCGAGCAATAGCATCACCACCTATATAGATTTACGATCTACATAAAATTCTGCTATGACTGCGGAACTTAGTTAACATTCTATTCTTAACCAACTAAATTAACTACGATAGATGCCTTCCCATTAGGTAGGGAGTGCATAGAGTTGAACTTTATTAACTCGATCTACTCCTGGTAGAGTCTACGGAATGGAAAGAAAATACTTACCATTTTTAACATCCTATACAATCTCTTTATCCTAAAGGTATAAACTCTCCCCACATTCTTATTCCAGTCCATAGCTTTTCATATGAATTGCGGGCCAAATGCTGTATATAAATTACTTAATTATGATTGACATGCTACAGAAGCTTGCTTACTTACTACCTAAGGATTTGACGTTGGTGCCGCGGCCGGGATTTGAACCCGGGTCACGGGCTCGAAAGGCCCGCATACTTGACCGGGCTATACTACCGCGGCTCTAAAATGGCTTGTTTTTAACTAAAACTAAAAGCTTATATTATCATCGTTAGTGACTTCTCTACTTGTAATGCTTGTCGCGCGTAGATGTTATTGAGTTTTTTAGCACTTCTATCAGCTTATTCACGAAGTTCTTATCGTAGTGTTTCTCCAGGTCTAGCACGTCAACTACGCTATCTAGATCTCCTAACCTTTTTAAAAGATCTCTTACAACCTCGCCTATTTCCCATGGAAATACTATCCAGCTACTTGTTTCACCTACGTAGTAATCAGGCATCGTTATTGACCATGGTTTTATATAAAGCGTGGCTGTTTTAATGTGTCTAGCTCCATGCAATTTTGCAACATCAATTGCCACTTGAAGTGTTCGTCCGCTATCCGCCACGTCGTCCACTATAAGAACATTTCTATCCTTTAAATCATGTGTTATCGGACTTGACACTATAGGCTTTTCACCCTTTTCACCCACCCCTCTGTAAAATTTTATCTCAACTGTCGAAATATCGGTTATACCTAAATAATCGCTAACTAGTTTAGCAATGATGTATCCACCCCTAAGTATTGCTACAATAGCCTCCGGTATATATCCAGAGCTTCTTATCCTTAAACTAAGCTCTATAGATAGGTCGGCAATATCCTTCCAGGTCAGGACAGTGAAGTTTTGATGATCCATCTTCAGCACCTTTAAAGTGTCTAGACTGTGTGCCTACAGTCGTACAGAATAAGCTTTAAGCCTTTTACTAGAATCAGCGGTGCACAAATAAACACTTATATTTCTATCTAACACCATATCTACTTAATAGCTAGTAAATAGCTGGAGAGATCCTGAGGTTGAAAAGTTTTGAGCTTTCGATCTGAAGAACCTTCAAGGACTATAGTCTTAGGCAATAGACCACTGAGGGATTACCTCCTTGAGGCTATAGTCAATCTAAACAGGGATGTGACCTTTATTGAGATTCTGGGAAGGGGTAGGCATATCCATAGAGCAGTGACGTTGTATAATATACTATCCTCTCGACTTGGAGACAGAATTATACTTAAGAATGTTGAAATAGGCAGCCATCTTATTAAGGGTCGGAGAATATCATATATAAAGATATCCGTACAGAAGTCTTAATTCTTTAGCATATATGCTAAGAAGAGGTTAGCGCCAAATCTATATTAATGTTCAAGCCCGTGAAAGACTGTGCATCGAAGATCGTCTGTACAGCATCTATTGCATTCTTGATGCGATTGATAGCTTCATGGATGCTCATCCTTCCCTCCTCAACATAGTCCATTAACTTCTCAAGATCCCTCGTAGAATTAACCCCCACAATATTTTCAAAGTGCTCTTTTATTACATTCGCTACTTCAATTCCCAGTTTAGTAGGTATGACTACCTTTCTCTTCCTACTCAGGATTATGTAGCCGTGTCTAATATTATTATCTATAGCCTTTGCGTAGGTGCTGGGCCTTCCCACACCATGCTCTTTAAGTAGCTTAATCAAATCTGCTACTCTGTAAAGCCCCTTATCTGAACCCTTATCTATAACCACAGAAGATGGTTTTATACTCCTCAAATTCAGCAGCATCCTTAGCTGAGGAGCTGGGTTTACCATTTTAAATACTCTAGTAAACCCTTCCTCAATAATCTCCACGGGCACCTCTATGTCAATGCTATAACTTTCTACTCTAAGAGTTGCCTTCAGATACACAATTCTGGTATGACCCATTTGACTCGCAACGAAACGCCTAAATATCAAATCATAGAGCCTAATGTGGTCCTTGCTGAAATTTATAATAATACCCATCTCTCCTCTCATAGCCATCTCTATAAGCTCATCAGAGGTGTAGGGATGGGTTGGTCTTATTGCTTCATGTGCATTTTCTCCTCTTATATCCTTATCCCATGTTCTTGGAGTGAACTGTAGTGCCAAACCCATTTTATTAAGTGCCTCTCTAGCCACTGTTATTCCTGCAGAGGATACTCTTGTTGAATCTGTTCTATGATAGGTCACCAAACCCATTTCAAATAAAATTTGCGCTATATACATTGTCTTTGAGGCTGTGAATCCTAGAAAGTTACTAGCATCACTTAGAAGAGCATCCGTTGTGTATGGGGGTGGCGGTGGTATAGTTTTTTCATATAAACTGACGTTAGACACTTCAAACCCCTTTTCATTAAGAATAGATACTATCTTCTTAATGTGCTCTCCATCGACGCCATTACCAAGGTATAGCCTCCCCTTATATCCATTCATATCGAACTTTATTACATACCCCAATCTCTCCCTATACTCTCTATACCTCTCCACATTCCACAGCAATATGGGGGTTTGTACCCTCCCTGCGCCTAGCCAAGGCTTGTTAAAGTGATTCTGCAGCCATAGACTCACCTCAAATCCTATCCATCTATCAGCTATTCTCCTTGCTATCTGTGCCTCAACCTTCTTATTCTCTACATCTCTACAGTTCCTGAGAGACTCCAAAATGGTACTCCTCGTGATTTCTCTAAATTCAATTCTATATATATTTTTGTTGTACGGGAGGAGTAGTGACTTCACATCAAAAGAAATCTTTTCACCTTCCGTATCTGGATCAGTTGCAATGAATATTTTATCGACTTCTAAAGCCAGTCTCCTTAAAACGTTACATATTGATGAACTTACAAGTATATTTAGAGAACCACAATATGGGCACGAGTCGTACACTCCAATGTGTTGATGCCCGCAATTCCTACATCTAGCTATAAAATCGTACACTGGAACGTATCTATTCTGTTCAACTTTAACTCCGTGAATCCCCTCGTCAGTAACTAGATCGACAATGTGTCCGAGAGTAGCTGTAATCATTGCAACATGTACTCTATTTGGATCGACAGGAATGATGGTCTCATATACAATTGCATCATTGAATATTCTCTTGGCAGGTCTGCCGAACATTGTTGCTATCGTCTTTGCCTTTGTAGGTGATTCAACCACTATCAGTGCAGTTGAGATGCCGCTCCTAATATCGTTAGGATTACCATGTTTTCTGGTCATCTCTATCCTACCAACGTGCTCGTTGATATCCTTCAAGTCCAGCTCTCTGAATCCATTAAAGTTGACTAGTCTTTTCAATCTATACTCAAGAATGTCGATAAGCTCCTTATGCTTCTCAAAGACTATGGAAAGCCCAAATGTTTTATAACCATTGAATAGTCTTGACGCTCTTCCGCTTGCTTGTATGTAGGTGTAAGGATCAGGCTTTATAACGGTTAATCTACCTCCATGCTCTACTATTATGCAGTAGTTGTCTATAACCAGCTTACCTCTCTCATTAACCATCTTAGCTACTTCACTATAGATTTGGTTTTTTATGAGTTGAAGCAAGGCTATATTGTCGGCAAGATCCTGGGGGACCTCAACAGGATTTTTCAGAAGTTTAGAATACAGCATAAGAAGTGCCGGAGTACTCCTCTGAACAATTTCAGTGAGTTGCCTGCGCAAAGTGGACAGCTCCACACCTAGCTCCTCCAATTTCTTGAAAAGAACGTACAGAAATCTTATGTTATTAAGGCTATCATAGAGGTCTCTTACTATTTGAGGAACACCGATGAAAACCGTAAATCTAACTTTTAGTGGTTCGTCAAGACCTCTAACGAGTATGCCGTAGTAAGATGCTGAACCGATTAATACATCGACATCTCCCCTACGGAATTTATCAACAGCTCTATTACCGCTTTTTGCCACTGCAAACTTTATACCATTCTTTTCAAATTCTCTATGTAGTTTGCCAATGTACTCTTTATACATATTTGAATAGAATATTATTCCACTGCCCACATCCCTTACTATCTTTAGAATCTTCATGTACACATCTGAATCAATACTAGAGTACAGGTCCGCAATATTTCTCCAGTATTCAAGCATTGCACCGGTATCAAATCCTAACAGTTCTCTCAAAATGAGAGATTTTAGCCCTCTTACCCTACCTGTTGCAGAGGCTACCACTAATTGCGCTCTTCTCTTTGATATTTCATTCCTTATTTCAGCCTCAAGATCAGCAATGCTATTCTTCAACTCTTCAATAGAATCTAGCTTACTCGACGACTTGGCAACGATTAGGTTTTGTCTCATCCTAACCAGCTTCGCAGTTTTCTCAATAATACTGTCGTTGAACCCTAGCAATCTCAGCAACCTATCGACGTTTTTAGAATTTTTTAGAATTGAATCTAAATCGTCAGCTATAACAATGTCTATCTTCTTATCGACGATAGCATCATAATGCCTCGATAAAAATGCTGCGGAGGTTATTAGTATATCAAATGCGCCATTTCTAACTGCATCTCTAACCTCAGAGACATTCCGAGCCGTTGAATCATAGAAGACAATCCTAACCTTATCCATATTATTTTCATGCATGCGCATGTTCCTAATATAGTTACACACCCTCACATAGAACTGCTTCGCTATTTCTCTTGTAGGTGTTACTATATATACCTTATTTCCATAAAAGTACGCTCGATATAGAGCATATACAGCTAGCAGGGTTGATTTACCAACTCCAGTGGGAGCTATTAGTGCAAAAGAATCTCCGAAAAAAAGTCTCTTAATCCAATACACTTGAAGGGGAAGCGGTTTGAAGTACGTTGCTGTTGTAAAGAAGTTCTCAAAATCTTCCACCTCCTTAATTAGGATCTGCAACAGTTGTTTTCCTCCATCACCAGTCTCTAAACTATTGCTACATTTGCTGCACCTACCCGTATTAGCCAGCTCATCACTGGATATGCGTCCTCCACACACTGGACATCCGTGTCTGTAGAGTACAATCATCGCACTATTACCCATCTTTTATCTTTAAATGGTCATGTGAATTATTCAAAAGACGTAAAACTCATCCGATATGCATGCGATAAACTTTTATTCTAGACCTACTTTACACTATTGCAGAAACTAAATCTCGCCAAAAAGGTGTAGGAAATGGCTCAAACACCATCTGCAGCAAATACTGTACTAGTAGGTAAGAAACCAGTAATGAACTACGTACTGGCAATACTAACGCTGCTGAACCAGGGAGTAGGTGAAATAGTTGTGAAGGCTAGAGGCAGAGCTATAAGCAAGGCTGTTGACGCTATTGAAATAGTGAGAAACAGGTTCCTACCCGGAAGAGTAGAGGTTAGAGGCGTATCAATAGGAAGTCAATCAATAACCAGCAGCGATGGTAGGCAGAGCAGAGTCTCCACAATAGAGATAGTGATATCAAAAAAAGAATAGATTACGGATGTAGCTAGGATAAATACCAAGTAAATATCATTGTTTTTTATTTCCCCTCATCTTCAATACACACGATGTGTACACCAAGTCCCTTAATCATGTCTAATTCTGTAAGAATGTTATCACCACAATTCTGTATCTCCAGAGTGCTGTACTGACCCGGCTTGCTGATGTTAACAGCGTATCCCCTAGACTTTAGATTCCTATACAGCCTTTGCACAATGTAGCTGGATAGAAGCTTTATCAAAACTTCATCTCCATCACCAATCCTATAAGTCATGACCCCTACACCCTCCAGAAACCCCTTTGATTTCAACCTCTTTATGACCTTCCTAGCTGTGCTTTTTGAGCCAAAGAGGGATAGCACGCCAACAGCCTCATTAATATTGAATACCTTTTTATCAAATCTCTTTTTAAGAATCAAGTAGTAGGCCAACTCCCTCTTGCTAAGCCAGACCACTCAGTTCCCCTTGTTCATCATTACTCTATCCTCAGACCTTACAAGGATCATCACAGCATGTAGATAAGCTAAATCCCCATAGCCTGCTACTCGTATTTAACTTTTCTCTACTAAATCATTTGGATCGTGTCAGCCATTCAATCTTACCCAGATATGGCTGTCTCATGGTCATACTGACCCTAGGTGGTCTTTGTGGGGTTCCAAGAGATATTGATGTGATTCTAGCTCTAACCATATCGCCCTGCGACGCAAATCTCTTGCTATTCTTGCATATAACTACATTTCTAGCGGGGTCGTAAGAAACCTCATCATCAGCCACCTGAGATATGTGAATAAATCCCTCTATAGGACCTATTCTTACTGTCAAACCCATTCTCCCCAGAACTTCTATAGGACCTTCAACTACCTCATTAATTATTGGTACGTAAGTAAGGGCATCAAACTCTACCCTATAGTGTGGTGCACCATCACCGAGCGGTATTATTCCCATTGGATCAACCTTTACATTTGTTACTGCCACCACTATTCCTAGATTTCTATCTCTCAATCCTTCGTATTTTTTTCTAATTTCATCAAATGCTGTTTCTTCTAAGGGTTTAGTTATCCTAGATGGTTCTATCCTTACTATATCGCGGAGCCTGTATATCCTAAACAATGGCGAGCCCTAAAGTTGTATTGGGAAAAGAGTTTTTAAGCATTTACTTAAGATGAGATTGAATACCGCTCTGCAATCTGACTCGGACTACATGTAGAATTCTAGATTATCTCCGTTAGTATTTGAAATCCTTTCCTTTCCTTTCGATACCATACTACATCAATGCCTCTCTCTAGCGCGTAGTCCTTCAGCTCTGTATCAGCAGTTACAATTAAGACTGTCTTTGTTCTCCTCATCAATTCAGCAGCTTCTATTAGTACATCATCAACACTCTTCCCTTCCTCTACCGGCACCTCAATAACATTGAAAAACTGCAAGAGGTTGCTCAAAGCCCATTTCGCTGCATATGACTTCCTAGTTCCATTTCTCTCCGCTATTAACTGGAGTTCCCTTACAACAGGTGTTGGTACAACAGGAGCGCAGCCAGCTATATAATTCATCATATCGTCCAGGTGTGCTTCCCTTAGTGATATTAACAGCAGGATGCTGGTGTCTATGATGGCTATACAATTTAATTTGTTTACTCCAGCACCTGCCCCCATCCTACCAATCTCCACCTACCCTTAACCTGCCTGATTATAGCCACCTTGTCTCTTCCTAGCGTCACAACGGGTCTCTCTAATTTGGCTTCAAATTCATCCCTCCCTACCTTTGTTAATGCTCCTCGAGTCCATGCCGTCTTAATTATTAGAAATACCGTCTCACGTGCCTTCAATGGCTCTATCACCTCCTGATCCTTACTACCTAGTACACGCTCAAACAATTTATACTCAACACGAACATCTGAAACCGGTTCAGGTACACTGTGCCCCAGGATGTTACCCATGAGTGCATCACCTTTAGTTATCGAGGGATCCATCGTAGTGCCTATTGCTACAAGGCCGCCCGGCTTTGCTTCATCAACAGCATTACTTCCGTATCTTATGCTCGAAATTTGTGTCACTAAGGGCTCATACTTAACCCTACCCCCCTTTAATTCCACCCTTATGCCAGGCTTTATCTCAACCTCTTCACCAACTCTCAACACTCCTCTCAATACACTACCGCCAACCACACCACCAACGAGTTTCTCCGGCCTTGTACCAGGTAAGTTGACATCAAAGCTTCTAGCAATTAGCATTATGGCAGGTCTACTGTAGTCTCTCTCAGGCTCTCTAAACAATTTAACCATGCTCATTGCGAGCACATCAATATTAACTCTATGGAGTGCACTCACTGGTATTACGGGCACCTTAGAGTATTTCGTAGTATTCAGAAAATTGACTATCTGCTTGTAATTATCCTTAGCTTGCTCATAGCTAACTATATCTATCTTGTTTTGTACAACGATAAGCTGATCCAGGCCTATAATCTCAAGTGATTTGAGGTGCTCTCTTGTCTGAGGTTGAGGGCACGGCTCATTAGCTGCGATAACAAGTATGGCGGCGTCCATTAGAGCAGCGCCTGATAGCATGGTTGCCATTAGAACTTCGTGGCCTGGAGCATCAACGTACGATACTGATTTGATTATCCTTGGCTTTGAACCCTGTGGGCATACATCGCCCGTTGTATAGGACTCTGGCACCTCTAAGTCTTCACATAATCCAATGTACCCCTCGGCATATCCAAGCTTTATAGTCATAGACCTCTTTAGCTCCTCTGAATATCTAGCTGTCCAAACGCCCGTCAGCGCCTGTACAAGAGTTGTTTTTCCGTGATCGACATGCCCAACAACACCTATGCTCATGGTAGGAATCGCACTCATAATCCGTGCACCAGACATTAATAGCGCCACTACCTATATAATAAGAACATCTCTAGCCACTATCTCTATATGACAACGGTGTTTATCTGCACTATATCCTCTGACACCGCACTGCCTCTTAAGAGTTTTCTCCTCCTCTCACCATCTTCTCTCGGCCTGTAGCCTGGACCCTGTGAAAGTAGGATGTACTTCTTGACAGACCCTGCCACGTCTACTCTCATAGGGAAGCCCGCTAGATCAGACCCTCCCCTAACTTCAAGCTTGATATTGGGCAATCCTACAATCCTACCATCAATTCTATCACCTATTTTTAAACCAACCAGATTCTGCGAGGCAGATCCTGCTATTCTTATCTGGAAGGCAGGAGCCCTAAAGACTTCTCCCATAGCTTCAGATGCCCCCAGTCTCTCTCTCATAAATGCCGCGGGCACCACTACCGTTTGCATGTCAAGTGACGCGTCTTCGCTCACCTTAGCTGCCAAGCTAACCTTCTCTCTACTAGCTCTATTCTTCCATATTCTCACTATCACGATGCCCAGCTCGGGATTCAGCAGCTTTATGAGGGTGGGATTCAATTTTATCCTAGGTAACTCTCTCTGCTCCTTGTGAACATCTGTATACTCTAATGAGTCAGAGCTAACCACCTTCACTGGAACTATCTGAGGGTTTTTAACTCTAGGATCAGAGATCACTAACTTGAATTCAGACATATTTGTTGGTACACCCCTAGACTCATGGCTATCTTTGACGTGTAAACCTAAAAAGCTATTTTGAGACTATATATTTAGTTCCAGCATTTTAGAGATTGAGTGAGAGAAGCAATCTGGATGCGGTGAATCGAAAATGTTGCAGCAAGAGAAGAGGATTCGCCAGCCCATAGTTGTAGTCCTAGGCCATGTTGACCATGGTAAGACTACACTGCTGGATAAGATAAGAGGGACAGCAGTTGTAAAAAAGGAAGCTGGTGAAATGACCCAGCATGTGGGTGCTAGTCTTATACCAGTTTCTGTTATCGAGAGGATTGCTGAGCCGTTGAAAAAGGTGATACCGTTTAAGCTTGAGATCCCAGGACTTCTATTTATAGATACACCTGGCCATGAACTATTCTCGAATCTTAGAAGGAGGGGTGGAAGCGTAGCTGATATGGCCATCCTAGTTATCGATATAAACGAGGGTGTTATGCCTCAGACAATTGAATGCATTGAAATACTGAAATCTCGTGGTGTTCCCTTCGTCATAGCCGCCAACAAAATAGATAAGATAGCTGGATGGAAACCTTACCACGATAAACCAATAATGTTAAGCTTGAGAAACCAGAGCCCACAAATAATTAAAAGAGTTGAGACTGAAGTGTACAAGCTGGTAGCTCAGCTTTCAAACTATGGAATCAATGCCGATCTATTCGATCGCATACGAGACTTTACACGAACCGTTCCCATAATCCCACTATCGGCTAAAACTGGCGAAGGCATACCAGAGCTATTAGCTGTGATAGCAGGTATTACTCAGAGATACATGAGAGAAAAGATAATGTATGTCGAAGGTCCAGCTAAGGGAGTTGTTCTAGAGGTTAAGGAACAACCCGGATACGGAACAGCACTAGACGTTATATTATATGATGGTGTTCTAAGAGAGCACGACCCTATACTCATGGCTGGCATAAACGGACC
>JANXEL010000082.1 GCA_025058535.1 Ignisphaera sp.
TAGCCCTAGGAGACAACACCTTTAGCACCTCAATGTAGATTCGAATAAGAGATAGATAGGTTTAGCTAAGCAATTTAAGCTTTACTACAATAGTTATGAAATTCTAAATCCTATAATAGCTTTCGGAAAAGGGTGAATAATGAATTTTTACATGTTACTGCGGTTTTTCACTAAAGCCTGATATACAGCTGTTGTAGATCCGATTTAAGATGCAGTAAATAAAGTTTCTGAAGTAGTTGTAAGATAAGGGTGTTCAAAAATCATATAATGTAATCATATCTAGAGAGCTGCACGGCATTCTAACTTCTTATCTCTGATGAGGGATTTATGGATGCTTTGAAACCTTGTATAGAGCTGAGATGCAGCACTTCTCGAAGAAGTACAAGTAGATCCGATCTACTGCCTGGATTTGCTACGCCAAGGCAAGCACAATTATACCGAAGTTTTACGGTAAGCAGGTCGCTGTGCTAAAGTACAGAGGGGAGGTAGCAGATTTAGGAGTCTGGTATAACTGCAGCTTATGCTACTAAGGTATACAGCAGCTTGAGGAGGTCAAAAGTGCATTAATTCACTGAGCAATTACACTACCCGATGCAAATTGAGGTATACAAGGAACTGCTAGCCATATTTGAAAAGCGTCACTTCACACTGGTTGATGTATTTAAAGAAATCCAGAGCTTGCATAGGGTAGTGCTCAACCTGAATCAAACTACTAATAAAAATCGTGCTGAGCAGTAGCTGTGGTTAGTGAGGCATGGTTGGTGGGAGTGCATCACCTTAATGATGGAATTACGTAGGGCCCCTCTGGTATTGCCACCATTCTACTGCATGGTGTCTCAGTACATGCTACTTTAATAGCCTCCTCAATACTTGATGCCGGGATAAGATTCATTTCCTCTAAAATGCTGTGACTAACATTCTTCGTCACAACTACAACTCTATTCTTTAAAAGAACTTGTGCTAGTTTCTGAACCTGCCACTGATCTCTCAACGGCTCGTTTAATTCGATGTGTTTAAGAATCTTAGCAGGATCCTTGTCCATTGATGCTAGCTCTCTAAAGTGTTCATGACCTACACCATCTATGCACTCTGAAAGAACTATTATTACACCATTCCTTCTAACAACTCTAGAAGCTGTAACCATTCCCTTTACAGACTGGTAGAGGTCTCTATCCAAGGGGTAGCCGCCATTCGATACAACAGCAACGTCAGCTTCATAGGGAACCTCTATCCTCGCATACCTATTTAGAGTTTCAACGCCAACTTTATGCGCTTCATATACATCACCGGCAAAGACATCGACCATTTTTTTACTTCTATCCAGAATAACATGAAGTATGTACCTGTAGTTCTTAACTAGTCTCGAAGCTTCAACCATATCCTCATGCACAGGATTTCCCTCCAGAAACCCATAGTCAGCCTTGGGGTTGTTAAGCATTCCATAGCTGTGGTTCTGATAAACGGTACTGGTTCCTGCCACACCCGGTACAATTAGTTTTCTACCCCCACTGTATCCAGCGAAAAAGTGGGGCTCCAGAAGACCTACACCAATAACTATATTGGAATCAACGACACTTTTGTTTACGTGAACCTCCGTGCCATACGAAGTTCTACCAAGATACACTAGGTTTTTTGCATCATCTGAATCGTGGCTTTCAACGATGTACTCACTTGCTATATCCTCTCCCACAAGCTCTACAATCTCACTATAAGTATGGGGTTTATGCAGACCGGTTGCAACCACAATTTTAATGCTATCCCTTGGGATACCACGCCATCTAAGTCTTACTAACACTCTCTCAAGCAGAATTTTATTTGGTGTGGCTCTAGTTTTATCAGTTATGAGTATTGCAACCTTTGAATCACTGCCTACAATATCTTCAATTCTTTTAGATGCTATAGGCTTACTTAGGGAGTTATCAACTAGTTTAACTGCCTCTGTTCCAAATACCCCCTCGGGGTACATTGACTGCACAGTGTATACTCTACTTCCTGGCAAATCAACCTCTACATACCCTCTACCGTAGGGAAATAGAACAACCGTCATGCTACTCACCTGAGTTATTGGCATCTATTGAAGGTACTGATAGAGCCTCTGAAGATCCCCCCAAATACTCATAAATGCACTCTTGAACTTCATATAGCTATTCACTAGAGCATCATCAGGATCCACAACATCGACTGGTCTTATAAATCTCTCTTCAATTTTCTCCAGAGTTGGATAGAGCTTTGATCTAATCATTACGGGAATGAGTGTTCCTAAGGCAATCAAATCTCCGTACACTTCAACCCTTCTGTTGTATACGGAAGCCCTAATTAGGTTCCACAGTCTTGACTTCGTTCCACCACCTGTTAACCTAATGCGGTCGATCTTGACATTAAATAAGTTCTCAAATAGCTCTATATAGCTGTACTCCATAAATGTAATTCCTAGTACTATACTTCTTAGAAATCTTCCAATGAGTGTTGTCCTCGATTCTTCAACAATCTTTATGTTCATTATTGCTGCATTCATCAAAGGGTTGTAGAAGGGACTTCTATCACCAGGTGGGAGAAATATGTACTCGGTTCCAGGC
>JANXEL010000024.1 GCA_025058535.1 Ignisphaera sp.
CTTCGACTGGTTCAAACAAATTAAAGGTGTCCATAGGGTCTTGGAATATCGGCTGGACATCTCTTATAAAATCCCTTACCTCAGATCTTTTCAGCCTCCACATATTCCTTCCTCTATACTTAGCGACTCCACTAGTTGGTCGAAGGATTCTCAGCGCTATTTTGGCGAGTGTGGATTTTCCGCAGCCGGACTCCCCTACTAATGTTAGCACCTCTGGCTTCTCACCACCTACTGTCAGGCTGACTTCATCTACAGCTGGAAATCTTGTCAAACCTATCACGCCGTAGCCAAAGTATTTGCTAACGCTAACCAACTCTATAAGTGGGGTTGCCACAGAAACTCACCTCTTTACATACAACCAGCATGAAACTACTCTGTTTTTTTCAATATCTACAATTGGAGGCTCCTCTCTTCTACACACATCCATTGCATAGGGGCACCTGGGGTGGAACCTACAGCCAGGAGGAGGATTAGATAGATCCGGCGGTGAACCAGATAAGCCCTTCCTCGTAATTCTATCCCCCAACCTTGGGAGTGCCGCTATCAATGCTTTTGTGTAGGGGTGCAGCGGTTCTGCAAACACTTTCCCTGTTGGGCCTACTTCAACAATTTTACCCGCATACATTATACCAATTCTGTTGGTAAGAACGCCGTGAACATCCATATCATGTGAAACAAGAACTAGTGTAAAGTTGAATTTTTCTTGAAGTTTCAATAGCTGCTCCAATAACACTCTCTGTGTGACAACGTCGAGGGCTGATGTAGGTTCGTCGGCTAAGACTAAAATAGGATTGAATAGTAGAGCTAATGCTATGACTACCCTTTGCCTCATACCACCAGAAAGCTGCGTGGGATACGCATCTACAACTTCTCTAGATAGGCCTAGAGCTTCTAGATACTCAACCGTAATTTTATGCGCCTCCCTTTTATCAATATTAGAATGAAGTCTAAACATTTCGATAAAGTGATCACGCACCCTTATAGTTGGATTAAGAACATTCATAGCTCCCTGAGGAATCCATGTTATATACCTCCACCACACTCTACCTTTAAGTTCATCCATGCTGAGCTCATGCAGTCTGAATTCCTCAGTCTTAGACCTTAGGATTATAGAACCCTTTACCCTTCTTAAGGGGGGCTCAATATAACCGTAGATTATTCTGAGTAGTGTGGATTTCCCACAGCCGGACTCTCCCGCTAATCCGAATATCTCGCCATAGAATAATTTTAGAGTTACACCGCTCACAGCATCTATGAACCTTCTCCCTATAGAGTATCCTGCTCTCACATCATCCACATACAGAATAGTTTCACCGCTCATAACCTTCACCTAACGCCCTCAATAAATACTGCAATCAGTCTGCGGACAACAATATACATAGCTACCAGGAAGGCTATGAAGAGCACAAGTGGAAATGTGTACCACCACCACAGTCCTCTCAAATACGCCTGGTACTCCCTTGTCCAGAAGATTAGAGTTCCTATTGTTGGATTCTCAAGAGAGGTTATGCCAAATACGGAGAGAGTTGTTTCTAAACCTATACAGAATATAATGCCAAATAGAAATGCTATTGAGAGCCATCTCACTATATAGGGTAGATACGATCTGTATATCAATTTGAGCACTCCGTATCCTGAAAATATTGCTGTATAGGTAAAGGTTCTCTCCCTCAGACCCATAATGACCGATCTCACATTTCTAGCCTGTCCTCCCCAGCCAAGGAGGGCTATCACAAGTGCTGTACCTATGGTACCCAGAGCCTCTCTCCAAAGGGATCCTATCATAATTAGGATCGGTAGAAATGGTATTACACAGAAGCTGTCTATGAGATACGTCAATAGACCTCTTATGATGGTATTTCTGGTGCCACCCGCAATACTTCCCATAGTGAATGCTATTACAACTAGGAGTACTGCTGCTATAGAGCCTAGAATTAGAGAGTTCCTCAGCGCCCATGCAGATAATACAAAGACGTCCTGCCCAGTGCTGGTTGTACCAAAGGGGTACTGTAGCGATGGTGGCCTCTCACGTGGGACAACATTCCATAATCTAGGATCGTATGAGGAGAGCTGGGGCACAACTACGCTATACAGTATCAGTGAAATAATGATTGCTAGTGAGATCCTTAGATCTAGATATTGAACCACACTACTCACCCCCGCCGTACCTCACCCTTGGATCTATAAACGGATAGATCATATCGATCATGAAAGAGGCTGTAGCTACACCAAGTATTGAATATGTTGTTACCCCCAGCATCGTATTAAAGTCGTTTGTAACAATAGATTGGTATAGCAGCGTGCCTAGGCCAGGGTAATTAAAAATGTACTCCGTAACTAGGGCTCCACCAAATATATTCCCTAGGCTTAACGCCAGTGCAGTTATTTGAAGTATCAACACATTTTTTCCAATATACCGCTTTAGCAGAAGGTTTGTAGGTATACCTCTCACCATTGCATAGAATACATGTGGCTCTCTTTTAGCCGTTCTAGCCAGAGCGAGTGAGCCCATAGCCCAATTAACACTTGAAAGCACTATTATAGAGAGTGCGGGTAGCCAAGCCCTTGAAAACATTGCCCACAGGGTTTCTAGAGATAGAGTAATTTTTGGAATTATTGTAACCCCTATGTATACTCTCAGTACCCCTACGAAGATGATCAAAAATGCTATAGCTAGAACAACATAGGGTAGAGGAAACATTGTGATAAATATGTATTCAAGCACTCTTACGCCCCTCTTATGCTCCCGAATACTCATCACTATTCCAGTAACAACACCGATAATCCATGATATTAAGGTAGCAGTTAGAAGCAGGAATATTGTCCAAGGCATATAGATGGATATGATGTCGTTTGCAGCCACGGGGAAGTTTAGAAGAGATGGTCCAAATCTAAACGTAAAGACCGATTGTATGAATGAGAAGTACTGTTCCCATATAGGTTTATCCAATCCGAAAAGACCCATTATGGTTCTTCTCATGACCTCGATCTCCTCAGGCCTCATAAAGACCCCTGCACCTTGAATCCTCGAGAGAACCTGCTCTGCAGGATTCCTAGGACTTAACCTGGTTACGAGAAATGATATGGTCAATCCAGTCCATATTGTAAAAATCAGCAGCATTAGTCTCTCTATCAAATTTTGCAGTAGTGGGGCTGCTGCAAGGTTTAGAACCCTTTTCTTCTGTGGGCCTCCATTAACCATCCAAACACCTCAAACTCACTGTTATTCACTATTTCCACTATTTATAAATCTTACTGAATCGCAATAAACACACTCATTATGTGTCTTCCCTACAGTGGACTGGTTGGGAATTATATTCTATAGCGTAAGTCGAAGATTGTAGAATGTGTTAGAGTAGATTTGTGGACCGCTAGAAAATTGCTTGTGCAGCATTCACCCTATCTACGTAATATCTGCACTCTAACATTTGGTCGGCTACTGTAATTCTCACCCGTATATATCCTGTGATTTTGTCGATTTCACCCTCAAGAACACCATTAATGAATTGCTTAGAGAAGCATTTGCATGCAGCAAGTTGGGGATATATCACCATCTTCAAACCCAGTTTAAGATCTCTGCTAAGAGCATCACAGTTGATGCAGTGGTCATCACAGATTGCAGGATCAGTGCTCTTCTACTGTATATAGCCTCTGTCTCCTTGAATTGATAGTACTTGAGGATTGTTCCTTCCGTGAAGTACTGCACGGCTTCCTCTCCTCTTATGAAGAGCATTGATAGTGTTTTCCACGTCTTCTCACCCTTCAGTCTGTGGATGGCTATCATCTCGCTAGATTCCCTTAGAAGTTGAGCTGCAACCCTGAATGTGAGTAGCTGAGCGAAAGACAGCCTTCTAGAGACTCTACCCATTACCGATGCTAGCTCTGATAGATTGAGTGTTTGTATAAATGAGAATACCAATACTGCTCCCACCTCACCTCTTAGGAATATGCTTAGGAAGCTGCTCCAGGGGTTTGAGGTTTCAATGGGTGCTGCCATTAGAAGTCCCGTGAGCCCCATCCACACTGATGGCAGTGATGCTACTAGTGCCGCATACAGAAGCAGTTTGTGTATCCTAAATATAGTGTAGTAGATGGTCACAACCATTAAGAGTATCAGCGATGCGTATGGACGCACTACGATTATGTACAGTGAAGATAGTGTAAATAGACCGTAGAGAAGCACCGAGCCCTGCCTTGCTTCGGAGAAACCATAGAGAAAGAGGCTCCTAGACACCACCATCATGACTCTGGAGAGGAAAAGCTGGAGTGAGCGGTTAGCCAGTGTGCACCACCTATATGGATAGAGCTTTGTGTGAGATCAAACCCACCTCATCACCGTGGCTTGCTATAACCAGCGAACACCCTTTTAGGGAGAGGTTGCGGAGTAGATTAAGCACCTTTACAGCATTCCAAGGATCTAGACCTATCGTTGGTTCATCCACGAGTAGCAGCTCCGGGCTTCTAAGATACGCTGATGCCAGAGCCAACCTCCTTTTCTCACCACTGCTTAGAAGAGTGATAGGTGTGTCCCATGTCTTCTCGAGGTCTAGCTCTCTAGCCAGATCCGTGCTGCCCATCATCTCTTCCCCAACTGTGGGATTGGTTATGTAGTGTAGAGGGTTCTCCGGAATGAGCTGAGCGGTCCTCACACCACCTGTGTACTTAAGAAGGCCTCTACTCGGTCTCAGTATGCGTGATAGTATCTTTAGTATTGTTGTCTTGCCGCTACCCGACCTTCCCCTCAGCCACACAATCTCGCCTTTGCGCATATTCATGCCAAATCCTTTTACAATATATGTATCAGAGTCGGGATATCTAAACCATATATCACTGGCCTCCAGCACCACATCGCCCTTTACCTGCATCGGTTCTAGATCTTTTGAAGCCATTTCAAGAGTTGAAAGATCCTCGTAAATAGGTGTCTCACTAACATCTTCGAAGATTCTTGAAGATCCGCGATCCATGTAGAGCACAGCATCTACACTATCCCTCCACAGCACAATATCGTGATCCACTATAACAAATGCTACCCCACATTCACTCAAGCTTCTAACCGCCTCTACAAGCTTCACCTTAGACTCTCTATCTAGGTAGGAGCTGGCCTCATCGATGAGCACCAGCTTTCTATTCGATAAAAATGCTTCTAGAAGTGCTATCCTCTGAGCCTCGCCACCACTTAGATTCGTTGATGAGTCGTAGAGCTTGTGCTCTATATTCAACAATCTGGCCAACTCTACTGCATCACTGTACCCCCTACCAACACTCTTCAAATCAACTGTGAGCACAGGATACGGTGGTACTATCGAGTACCAAGGTTCTTGAGGAACATAACACACATATCTTGAAGCATCAGCTGCACTTCTTATCTTCTCCCCACCTACGATCACCCTACCGTGGACGGATAGACCGTAGAGCTCACTTGCAATTCCGGTTAGAGATCTCAGTAGTGTGGTTTTCCCAGAGCCCGACCTTCCAGTAACTAGGAGCTTCTCCCCATTTCGAAGTGTGAACCCTACATCATGTAGAATCCTCCTACCATTGGCGTAGACAGTGATGTTAGCTGCCTTCACCACCAGTTGCTCTCTCAATAAACTGCACCACGGGATAGGCTATCAGCATCCCAACAGTGAACTGGCCTATGTTGACAGGAATCTCGACCAGGGCACCGAGGGCAGGCCTTCCGAGTATCAATGGATTTGATATGAAGTACTCGTACAGGAAGTAGCCTGCAACCATCACCAGGCCTCCCACTGCCATAGGTAGTAGCGTGGGTCTAGCCCTAGATATCGTCGCTATCACTATGGAGAGTAGTGCCGTTAGAATTCCCACCACCAGCCATACAATTGGGTGCAGCTCTACTCTGATGTATGGAACTGGTATGGGGATGCTGAGGACCTGTGCTTGTGTCCAGCCAAATTCAACACCGTATCCCCCCGCACCAAGCGACATTGTGTACACAGTAGCCGCTATAACAAGCCCCAGCAAAACTGTTAGGAGTCTGACTAGATTGATGGTTTTCCCAGACCCCCTCCTCACAGCTCTGATTAATGAGGATGCTACATAGCCCTCACAGAACTTTATGACTAGTGTAGCAGGTGCAAAATACCAGTAGCCTAGCACAAGATCCGCTAAAGCGGGGCCGAGACCTGCAGCTACGGCGGCTAGCATGGGTGTTGATAGCGATGATATTACGTATATTGATGCCTCTCCCAGATTAAAGTACCCCCCTGTTGCAGGGGTCTCCACAACAAGGAGTACTGTGGATATGAAGGTAATTGACGTGTAGACAGCCACCCTCACAATGTTGCGAATATCCATCTATAGACACCGTGCTGATAGATTAGCACAATACAGGTAGCATCAGGCTATGGATTCATAGTAGGCGGTATTTAAGTATACAATTGAGTGCTGCTCTAATCCCATTTCATAGTTCAAGAGCAGAACTATAGCCTTAGAATCTTAGATGGAGTGATCCGATCTCTATGGGTGGCCTAGTTCGCTCTTGAGAGTTATTTAGCAAGCTTCGTGACGCAGCTTTAGAACTACACATATATAATCTCCCCTGCTGTATTTCAGCTGTGTGGTGATCTGAGTGTGTCTAGGGGAGAGGTATCTAATCTAAGGGCTCTTCTATACGGATATGGTAGTCTAATGGGTGTAGGATCCTCGCTGGTAGTTGGATGGCTACTCTACTACTACTGTCCTCCTGGGAATAGCGGTGTGGAACCTCTAGCTCCAATAGTTATCATGGGTGCTGCTATGCTGTTTGGACGGGTTGTAGATGCCATCTCTGACCCACTGGTGGGCTACTGGAGCGATAAGACGTTAACTAGGTGGGGGAGGAGAAGGCCATTTATAGTTGCCGGTTTTACTGCTATGGCTGCTAGCCAAGTTGCGGTTTGGAGACCTCCGATACACGGCTACTCGATATGGAATGCAGTCTACGCTAGTGTTCTGTTGGGTGTGTTCTGGTTCGGCTATACAGCAGCAGTAGCTCCATACCTAGCCCTACTACCAGAAATAGCTCTAGCCCCTGGCGAACGGGTTAAGCTAGTAGCCTACCAAACCCTCTTCAGCCAGCTATCCCTTATCATAGGTGGAGTTGCAGTCCCCATTCTCCTAGGTACCCTCGGTTACATAAGCACATCACTAGTGCTTACAGCAATAGCTGCGTCGAGCATGATCTCAATAGTTCTACCCTTCAGGGAGAGGAGTATAGGTAGGGATAGAATTGCAAAAGGATTGAACCTCTGGAGAGCACTCAAAATAACCTATACAAACAAAGTGTTTCTGGCATACCTGATCCCAACAGCTTTACTAGTGCTGTCGACAACAATGGCACAGATTGCACTACCATACCTAGTAACAGTCTCAGCAGGTCTCGACAAATCGTATGTCGCCATAGTGTACCTCCCAATGATTGCAATCTCAGTACTAACGCTACCCCTATATAGAAAGCTGACATCCAGGTATGGAAAGAAGAGGATATACATGGCTGGCATGGTCCTCTTCATCATTCCCACCACAGCGGTATCCATAGTGGGTATAGCTGGGGTGGAACCTGCACTATTCCTAATGGCCGTGGGGGTACTATTCGGATTCTTCGTCACACCACTACTTATGCTACCTAATGCATTTATAGCAGACATAACGGATATCGATGAAAAGATTACAGGGTATAGAAGGGAGGCCATATACTTTGGAGCACAGGGATTCATTACAAAGAGTATGGCTGGCTTAGCAGGGGTTTTAATATCACTACTTCTAGAGCACCTAGGCTACACACCAGGAGCTGATCTGGGTATCAGAATGTCATTTGTACTCAGCGGCCTATTGCTGATACCCGCTGTAGCGATATTCTCAAGGTATCCATTAAAGGAATAGCATAGATAGAGCATGACGCTTCCAACAACTCATTAAAAGCTCAATCTACTGTTAGATAGTGCGATCAGTTCACATTCGTGTAGACTGCTGCGGAATTGTTGTGCTGAACTCCAACCAGCTTCCTTTAAATGCTTAACCACAGTCTCAAACACAGCTCCACCCTACGTGAAATGTACAGATATATAGTGAAAGCTTTGCCTAAACCTAACCCCTCATAGCCTCTATAGACCTCTCCAGCTATACGCTCCCAACACTTAATTAAGTTAGAAAAACGCTACTGACTTTTCATGTGCCTTTCTAAAGCACCCTCAAAAACCAACACAGTAGTAGACCGTACACATTCAAGTGTTCAACACTTTCTAAGACACAGCTGATAGAGCGTACGATGAATCTGCATCAGCTTACAGCTAGAAGTTACAACAACCCTCTGCCCAAAGCTGCTGGAGTACTTCCTTCCCATATATCCATAACCATCTTTCCCTCCTTTTGATGCACCAGCCACACCTCCACCATTGTTGTAATGATGTTTACAGGGTTCGCAATTGCATTCATTAAAATAGTATACGTTTTAAAGCAGGACCTCCACAGTAGTGTGCCTCTCTCTATAAACCTCACTGCCTTTGCAGAAACCTTGCATCTCCAAACAGCCCATGCACAGGCTGCTCTTAAATTCAATCAGAACACTGTAACTACATGTGTGCATCATCTCAATACTATGTAGATGTCTATTTGTCCAAAAGAAACCGCTTACGTAAATAAGATTTAATAGGGGTCTATGCAGGGATTACTTTGGTGGTGCTGGTGGACTTTTGGGAGCGGTGGTCCTGGGAGAGAGCTAGAGAGAGAATTAGAGGTCTTTCCGGAAGGCTTGGTTTTGAGAGAGGTGATGAGCTCAGATTTTTTAATTTGAGGCTGGATCTCACAAATGGCTCGATATACGATGAGGTTCTCGAGAGGTTCCTAACAGATAGGGAGAGAGTTGGTCTGTACTACATACTCTCTCTCTACTCAGAGACCAAGAGTGAAGTTAAGGAGTCGGGTGAGCTCATCTCACTATCCCGCCAGCTATGTCCATTCATACACTGCTCAAACCTAAGGAGGAACATAGAGGCTGTGGAGAGGCTGTTTGGCACAGATCCCACGCTCCTCTACAAGGCCGCTAAACCACTTGATTACCAGCCCATTGAAATTGGGGATGCTGCAATAAAAGTTTACGCACTGCCTAGAGTTCCCATAGTGTTAGTTGTTTGGGCTGGTGAGGAGGGTATACCACCATCAAGTGAAATACTGTTCGATAAAACAGCGTTCAGCTACCTTGGCTCCGAGATATCCGACGTATGCGAAGCTGCTATGGGAATTGCACGGGCACTGACAGCTCGATTAATACTATCACTTGCCAGAATGCTAAACATAGATATAACTGGGATTAACTTTGGCGGATATGGGTATACATGCGCTGACTAGAACTGAGAATGGCCACAGAGTTCTACCTATAAAGAAGGTGCTTCTACTCCTACAGCAAACTCCATGCAAGATTTAGAATACAAGGTTGCTATAGATCTCCATAGGTCCACCTCCTCTGCGTTTCTCCAGGAGCGCTTCCTTCCATAGCCTGCTGCACGTCTTGGAGATCTAGATCGTCAAAAGTGGATCCACAGCAAGCAA
Organism: Ignisphaera sp.; assembly: GCA_025058535.1. Classification (GTDB taxonomy): domain Archaea; phylum Thermoproteota; class Thermoprotei_A; order Sulfolobales; family Ignisphaeraceae; genus Ignisphaera. Next base: position 9,550 of record JANXEL010000024.1, read on the forward strand.
AAATTGGTGCACAGCAGGCCAAATCAATTAGGATCTTAATAGCATTGATAGATCAAGAATCTACCAATCTTAATTTTGAAGAGAGCTGCACTAAATTCGCTAGAAAGCCAAGGCCACATCGATAGAAATGGCTACATCAATCGATCCACCGCCTACTTAAATTAAATGGACTAACCAATAGTTGGGTGTGGTTCCAACATAGTAAGCGTGAATCCATACATTTTAGCGTAAGCTCGGATGTGCATGATAAGAGTGCTGTCATCCCACTCAAGTACTGTCTCACCATTTGCATCATTATAAGCTGGATTGCAACCCTGTGCACCTACTAAGTTGGAGAATTTTAGTGCAGTGGACATCTAATTAGAGGTTGCTTTATATAGGTGATCTTAAGCTTAATCTTGATTTAGATCTAAAGCTTTTAATTTTAGTGGATTCCAACCTCTCTAAGCAGGTGATGAGTTATTATAAGAGGCATTGTTTTTGATCTAGATGGAACGCTTGTTAACAGCGTTACAGTTCACCTAATTTCCTGGATGGAGGCATGTAGAGTGGTTGGAATACCTATAAAATTTGATATACATACAATTGATCTGATAAAGAACCTGGTTGGTTTGGCTGCAGAGGATATAGCACTTATTATAACTGGTGATGATGAGTCTAAGGCGAAAAACTTAGTGGAAGTTAAAAGAAGGATATATCTTGAGAAGATAGATAGCATTACGCCATTCCCAGGCGTTGTTGATGGCATTAAAAAGCTTAGGGAGCTAGGGCTTAGAATAGCCATAGCATCATCAACTAGTCGGAAGACCATAGAAGCGGTAATCAAGCATGTCGGTATACACAGCTATATTGATGCCTACGTTGGAAGTGATGAAGTTGTTAGGAGGAAGCCTAATCCTGAAATGTTTCTAAGAGCTATGGAGAGAATTGGTGTTAGGGCTAGTGAGGCCGTAGTTGTTGGTGACACGAGATACGATATAGCTCCAGCACATGAGCTCGGGTCAGTATCGGTGCTCATGTGCTGGAGTGGGTGCAGCGATGTTGATGTAAAGCCTACGTTCTACGCATACAGTATGGATGATGTTATTGAAATTACTATGCTGCTGCTAAGGACGGAAAACAGTCTTAAATAGTGATCATATAATACATAAATTGAGTGGTTCTATGAACCTTACCACACTATTCACGATATTTATAACCTTTCTAAAGATAGGCTCTGTGATGTTTGGTGGAGGCTATGCAATGATCCCCATACTTAAGCACGAGGTTGTGGATAGAAATAGATGGCTTTCTGAGGACGAGTTCGTAGATGTAATCGCAATTGCCGAATCGACACCAGGTCCAATAGCTATAAACTCTGCCACGTACATAGGCTATAAGCTTGGTGGAGTTCCCGGGGCTGTACTAGCAACCATAGGGGTTGTCATGCCAGCATTTACAGTGATATTAACCATAGCAACAATACTAACGACCTTCTACCATCATATAGTTACGAAGAGTATTCTATTCGGAATTAGAGCGGCTGTAGTAGGGTTGATCGCAGCAGCGCTTATAACAGTCATAAGAGGAGTTTTTAAGGAGCTAAACGTATTCCAGACAATAGCGACAATGCTGATAGCTATAGCTATATTCATCTCAGTTGTAAAATTCGGTGCTGATCCTATAGTAATGATATTGATATCAGCAGCAGTAGGGCTAGCACTGGGCGTAGCAGGATTCATATGATGCAGCAAGCTACTACACCAATAGATCTACATAACCGCGATCTACAATTACTACAATCGAGCCCCGGCCCTGTATCGACCTGCTGCCTTTACTACATTTTATCCATCACGTGTGGAGCTCCAAGCCTCTAGTTTTATAGAATTAAAACTATTCAAGTACTGGGACACCTAAGGAAGGAGTAGCATTCTTCAGCAGCTCTACCATCTATAAATCCAGAAGTGTTTCCAAACAACCTGTGCCACGATTAGCATCTCCATGCAGCTGCTCCTTCCTATCCTATACCACATAAATATGGTGTAAAGACAGTGTTTCTCCTAGGATATAAAGGATATCCAGTTTTAAGAATTCTCCTAGACTAACTGTGTGCAGCTCACATCCCTACTGATAGAATTGCAGATGCAAATTATAGAAGATTATATATAATAGGTTGTTATAGGTGAAGTAGCCAGTGTCAAGTGCTAGGACGTTTTACCTGATACGTAATCAGGAGCTGAAAATGCTTTTTACCTTCGTTAACCAAGAAGTCTTCCTGTGACTATACGTGGCTGAGGCTACAAAGTTTTTGAAAGGATTTTCAGCCGATTACTCCAAGCTGCTAGAGGATATCAAGAAGATTGTAAGGGATGCTATTGAGGAGAGTAAGAGAGAGGATGTTGCAAAGCTCGGAGAAGCTATGATACTGATGGTAACCATCTTAAAGAATATGAATGAAGAGATGAAGCTTTATAGAGAAGTTTTAGAAAGGTATGGTGAGGTGCTAAAGGGCTACGACGAAAGATTCAAAAAAATTGAGGAGACACTTGAAGAACACACCAAGGTGCTAAAGGGCTACGACGAAAGATTCAAAAAAATTGAATTTTCTCTGGATGAAGTTAGAACCTCTGTAGAAGAGTTAAAGGTTAGCGTAGGTGCTTTAAGTGGTAGACTTGGTATCGATTTAGAGAGGGCTATACTGAACCTCTATAGAGATACCCTAAAATCCTTCAACATTGAAGGCGAGAAGGTTGAAAAGATATCAATCAAGGATACCGAGGGTAGATACTATAGAAAGGGTGCTAGGCTTGAAATGGACATTTATATACACGACAATGTGACCTACTTCATTGAAGTCAAATCCCTTGTTGAAGATGATGATGTTGAGTGGTTTGAAGAAAGGTGTAGAATATTTGAAAGGATCTTAGATAGAAAACCGAGCAGAAAGATCATTGTGGCTGTGAATATATTTAAGGATGCGGTAGAGAGGGCTAGAGAACTAGGGATAGATGTTGTGTACGGAAAAATACTTGAGGTTGAAACCGGGTAGGCTAGCTATTCAACAATAAAGTAGGAACAGAAGTCGCCACTTCTAATGCAATTTTTGGCAAGCACTACACCACCAAAAAAGCATCTCCACCATAAGTCAAATAATTCTTAAGCCTCATTCTAATACCGCAGACACTATGAAATTAGTCTACCTGTAAACCTTTAAATGCAGCATACTGTGCCAATTATCTACATCATATCCGATACAACAACAAAATGTAGCTGCCGACGCCTCATATACTTCAGACATTCTCTAGCTGTACACTCTGCTAAATAAATCCACGCCGGGGTATCCACACCTCTGTCGTGATTTAGGATTGATAATCCTTCGAATTCCACTGACCGATATTTACAAAGTAGGCAGTAAATCTGCAGCAATTCATTTGAATGAACCGCATCCTCAGCACTCTATCTATGGTGGATACTTTTAGATGTGGCTACGTGAAACTCTGGTGAAATCCGCTACTCTAATGCTGGATTTGTTGTACATTAATACATCTACGGCTTCACCGTGTAGTACAGCCTCTTCCTGTTCCTCCCTCTATTCTCGGCCTTGAGCATCACTATCTCACCTACCTCTCTAGTATTCCTTACATGGGGACCCCCATCAGCCTGCATGTCTACGTTGGGTATCTCAACAATTCTCAAGCTTTCCACCTCGGGAGGCATTCTTTCTGCAAGCTTAATTATACCAGGTATCATAAGAGCTTCATCTCTCTTAAGCCAGTATATCTTCACCTCCAACCCCCTTCTAACTATTTCATTGGCCTTCAGAACCACATCCTCAAATACTTTCTTATCAAACTTATCCAGGCTGTAGTCATCATAGGCGTGGTCCGGCTCCACACTACCCCCTGTTATGAGGGCACCATAGTCTCTATACATTATTGCTGCAAGTATGTGAGCAGCTGTGTGAAGTCTCATCAATCTGTACCTCCTATTCCAGTCGATAGCACCTCTAATTGTAGAACCAGGCTCTACACCCTCTAGAGTACCTTCAACTACATGAATCACGGTCTTTTTCTCTCTATCTATATAAACATCTACAACATCCAGCCTCCTATCACCAATGCAGATTACACCCAGATCATTAGCAACACCACCCGTTCTGGGATGGAACGCCGTCCTATTCAGCACAATGCTCCTCTCTATAACTTCCACAACTCTAGCCTCAAATTCCTTTAAATAGCTATCGAATTGGTATAGAAGCTCGGTAGAGATGGACATGCCAAACACACCACAGATGCTAGTTTCCTAGAGATAGGCTAACCCTTTAATAAGTTTAGGTGAGTACAGGTGTGTATATATTCTCCTACAACTCTCATTAAGGCTAAGAGTTTTTAACTATTATGAGGAAATTTGTGCAGCATTACATCCGGAGTTGTGCACGATATTCATCCATCCAGCAAGGTAGAGGTTGGGAGTAGAAGAGGGAATATTTGCTGGAAACTGCCGTAAATATCCACATTTGTGGAAGCACATATCTATCAAGAGCGTGAGGAATTTGAGAAATTCCTGCCACTCTACTAATCCGCCTCAGTACATATCCGATCCAATCACCACTCATCGCCATCGCCACTCATCATCAATATACAGTTAAATACCTCTCCGCCATATTATCTCTATATGCCCTTCCCTAAATGCTCATCTCCACCTCTAAAATTCAGAGTGTGTCCATCATAGATGGTGTACGCAGTTGAGAATGTACTTAGAATAGGTGTAAATTGAAGTATTCAATGTTGAGGAGAGCTGCAGTGAAATTTAGGTCTTGGTTCAATACCTGCTACTCCCCAGGGACAGTGGAATCTAGCTAAGGTAGTTACAGTTTTAAGGGATTTGATAGCACTACTCACTGGGTTCCAGCTATGGATGTAGGTATTGTATACACCATCATAAGCATTGTTGTGTTGATCTACCTAATGACATCTGTGCTGTACATAATTAGGCTAATCAAGGGTCCCACTGTGCCTGACAGGATTCTAGCTCTAGATGCCCTAAGCTACGATCTCTCTGTATTCATAGCCCTTCTTGCGCTTCTTCTACGTAGACCTATAGTGGCATCCGGACTCATAGCGCTGACTCTATGGATACACGCTCTAGATATCTATGTGTCCAAATACATTGAAGCCAGGGAGATAGGTGAGTAGATAATGGTTGTAAATCTCCTTCCTCTAGTACTCGGACTTACCGCAGTTACGGTTGGTGCATTCTTTGATGTTGTAAGTGCTATCGGTATTCTAAAGCTTCCAAACTTTTTCACCAGGGTGCACTCTGTAACCATTGGCGCCATTGGAGGCTCCGTCCTTCCATTAATAGGTGTAGCCTTGATCTCAATAGCCCTTGAAGATCTCGGTCCTCAGAGGTTCTACCTAGTTGGTACATCTATAGTTGGAGCAATATTCATACTAATCTTAGCGCCAACGGGTGCTCACAGCCTTGCTAGAGCTGCCTACACAATGTGTCAAGCTCCTAGAAAGCCTCTCATATATGATGCTTTAGAGAATATGAAAGAGGGTGCATCATGCAGATAGACGTGCTGATAATACCATATGTTGTAATTATATACTCATCCCTGCTATCAGTCTTTATGACGTATCTTGTTGTTAGGGAGCGCGATCTACTCATAGCCACAATTCTCACCCTTACCCAGGGAGTCTTCTACTCACTTCTATACCTGCTATTAATGGCGCCCGACCTGGTATTGACATACATACCGGTTTCTGTAGGTGTGACTCCACTCCTACTATTTCTACTAGTTAAAAAGACAGAGAGGTTTGAAAGATGAATAGAAAGGACATTGCGCTAGCACTCTCCTTATCATTACTCGTTCTAGCACTATCCCTTACAATTAGTCTCGAAGGACTAGGTCCAATAGTACCCAGAGAACTACGACCCTTGGGAGCAAGTTTTGTCCAGAATTCATATAATCCGTGGAATGCCAGCCTAACATCGCTATCACTAAACGTAGTAACAGCTATTGTATGGGATTATAGGGGGCTGGACACTCTCTATGAAACGCTAGTGCTGTTTGCCTCCATAGCGGCTACACTTGTGGTACTACGGGGGTATTCAGAGCTGAGTGGGCTGGGCATCAAGGGTCTATCCGATGTCTCAAAAAGCGTTACAGTAGTAATTGCACCGCTCATAGTAGTGTATGGAATTGCAACTGCTATCCATGGCCACCTTACACCAGGTGGAGGTTTTCAGGGAGGAACTATAGCTGTAGTTGCGGCTACACTAATTATTGCTGTTTTCTCTCTAGAGTATCTATACAGACGTGGTGTAAGCACGTCAAGGCTTATGCTCCTGAGGATCCTCGGTCTTCTAGCAATAATACTCACCTCTCTATCACTAGCCTCCATTGGAATGCCCTCTAATGTGAATGCCTACATACTCCAGAACATGGCTAAAGACGACTCAGCTCTATCAATGCCTGGCGTTCTCTTCGATACACCTCTGGCTGGATCCATATTTCTGTACAACTTATTCGAATTCATAATAGTATTCTCAGGACTAACATTTGCAGCAATGATGCTTGTTCTTAGAGAGAGTGAGCTGGAGAGCATCAAAGAGGCGGCCGAGGTATATGAGTGATCTATTAGCATCGCTTGCCTTTAGAACGGCAATGATTGCCTTCGTATTCAATATCGCTATAGCTCTGTATGGGGTGCTCTCGAGGCCCTCCCTGGTAAAGAAGTTTCTCTGCCTAGTAGCGTTCACAGACTCTATAAACATCTTTGCAGTATTCATAGGCTTTAGATACACCCCAGGAGCATACCCATCCCCACCAATACTAGAGGCCATACCTACATCACCAGCAGAAGTTGAAACGCTCATTAATACCTCAGTCGATCCGCTTCCACAGGCCATGATACTCACAGCCATCGTCATAGGGATTGCGTGTAGTATATTCCTGCTAACTCTAATTTTGATGTACTACAGACACTATGGCACCACAAACATACACGAAGCCGAGGAAGGTGAAGAACCACATGCAGAGGCTCTTTAATAAGCTAGTGATCTTTGTGGTCATCTTTACCTTCTATCTAATCTCTACAGGCAGTCTAAGAATGTTCACGGTATTCTTTGGCATCATAGTCTCAGTCATGTTGGCTATAGTAGTGGATAGGGTGATGCCTGCTCGAGCTATTGGGGTAAGGGACGCTGCTAAAGCAGTTTACCTACTGCAGTACTTAGTCTACTTCACATATACTGTGATGAAATCCCACATAGATGTGGCTAGATTGATACTGATGGGTAAGGGAAGGCTTAGACCTGCTGTAGTTGCAATTCCATACTCAGTTGAATCAGATTACGGCTTAGCGTTTTTAGCCTTATCAATAACTAACACACCGGGGACTCTTGCACTAAATGTAGATAAGCGGTCAAGGATACTATTTGTTCACTGGATAGATGCCGCTTCAGTAGATAGTAGAGAGGCTAGGAGACTTATCTCGGAAAAGTTTGAGGAATTTGCAAAGAAGATATTTGGGTGAGGCGTGTGGTTTTTCTGCTGGGCTTTCTCCCAATATATCTGATGAGCTCGGCTGTAGTTGTAGCCATGCTTTCATTCATAACTAAGAATAGAGCAATCTATGTAGCGTTCTCTGCGGCCTCAAGCCTAGTTGCCTTTATAGTGAGTCTCTACATCCTATCTCTGACAATTGGTAGCAGTATCCTGGTCTACAGATATGGAGGATTTCCAGCCCCTCTGGGAATCGTCTATACTGTTGATAAGCTAAGCGGTTTTCTAGCCACTCTGTCAATGTTTATGCTGCTCCTCACATCCATATACAGTTCATGGATGATTAGATCCAGGTGGCTCTACCTCTACTATCTACTCCTATTCCTCATGGCTACAGGATCTATAGGGTGCCTCTACACCGGCGACATATTCAATTTTTTCGTATCGCTAGAGCTTCTAGCAATATCTTCCTACGCTCTCACCGCATTCTACAGGGATAGTCCGAGGGCCATCAGAGCCGCACTGAGATACGCCATCTCTGGAATGATAGTGACGTCACTGTACCTCCTCTCTACATTCATTATATACGGATCGTTTGGAACTCTAAACATGGCTGATATAGCTCTCAAGGCGCGGAACCCAAGTATACCAGTAGCTTTTACAGGCACAGCATTTGGAGATGTCGTAATATCTTCAAAGGTAGCGGTTGCCCTAATCACATGGGTCTTCCTATTCAAGTCAGCCATCTTCCCCCTGAACTTTGCGTGGCAGCCCTATGCATACAGCGAGGCTCCAACACCAGTAGCTGCTGCATTTACAGCTATATCAGATACTGTGGGCCTCTATGGATTGATTAGATTTTTCTACACACTCTTTGGATACGATAGCATCATTGGAGATTTCAGAACATCTATTCTACAACTTCTCCAGATAATTGCCATATCATCAGCATTTGTAGGAGCCTTGCTTATGAGCTTTCAAAGGGATGTAAAGAGGTTTATAGCATTTAGCACCATGGTTCACCTCAGCTTTGCTCTACTAGGTATCTCCCTAGGTAATGTAGAGGGAATAGCATCAGCCCTACTACACATACTTTCTAATACTCTTGGAGACTCCATACTCTTCTACTTAGCGGGTATATCGATAGTCAGTTGTGGGAGAAGACTTGAATGCCTGGGCACTCTAAAGCTGTGGAGGATATCCATTATAGCGTTTGGCGGAGGTGTTCTAAATCTATTCGGCGTCCTACCTGTATTTATAGGATTTTGGGGTAAAGCCCTGCTGGTCCTGTCAAGCATAAGGCTTGGCACAGTAGTATACGCGGTGCTAACGCTCTTCATATCTGGCGTAACCGCTATAGGATACTTCAGAGTTCTACACCAAATCTCCATATCAAAAGCCAACGCTGATCAGCTGACAGTTAGAGACGTTACAATTCCACATACCCTAGCCCTAACCCTGCTTGTAGTAACCATTGTGCTGGGTATGGGCTTCTCTCTCTATAGACCACTCATGGATTTTGTGCTCAGCATAGGGTTTGAGGTAATGAATGACTACAGTATATATATAGCTAGAACGCTTACTGGTAACCTCGGACAATAGACCATAGAAACTACAACGCAGTAGGATGTGAGTTGAAAATGGAGGTAAGCGATATCTATAGATACGCGCTATACTCCATATCAACAGCAGCAATCCTTATTGGAAATATGGGTATTGGGGGTCAATTAGCTGCAGCACTTCTAAAAGTATTTGGATACTCACTATTTCTTCCTCTTGTCACAAGCTACAACTTCTTCCAATCAGCTCTCCTCCTAACATCAATTGTAGTCTCGCTCATAGCATCCCTCTATACAATTGGCTACTCTAGTGAAAAGTATAGATCGAATTCCCTTCAGCTGCTAATGGACGGTCTGAACATATCCATAATAGCAACCCTAAGCTCAAGATATCTCTTAGAATTCATAATGTTTTGGCTGATGTCGGAAATCATAGGATTTCTTGCAATATCCTATGATGCTCTGCTAGGAATCGATGCACGTGCTATGAATTCTTCACTGAAGTACTTAATCTTCTCAATGATTCCAACTGATATAGCCCTATTCATACTTTTAGCGGTATCGAACTTCGAGAACATTCTAACCGTTACTTTGTACGAATTGAATTTAGATCTAGCATCATCAATTCTAACCATAACCGCACTTCTGGGATTCATGGCAAAGGCCGCCATTGTGCCTCTACACTTTTGGCTACCCGATGCGCACTCCATGGCGCCCGCTCCCATCTCGGCAGTTCTATCGGGTATAATGGTTAAGATGGGGATATACGGATTTACTATACTAAGCCACTTTACGATAGATAAGAACACAGCTTTTTCAATACTCTTTATATTTGGATCGCTAGCAGCAGTGTATGGAGCTCTTCAGGCGGTGCATCAGTCTGACATCAAGAGGCTTCTCGCATACAGTACAATATCCAATACTGGTGTGCTATCCATGCTTATTGCCTTCTACATAAAATCTGCTGATCCAATGTTTACACATGCTACTCTAGTCTTTTCGGTAGCTCATGCTCTCTACAAAGCTACATTATTTACCGACTCTGGGGTAATCGAGCTGATGACACATGAAAGGAACATCGCTAACCTTGGATACATATACAGGGTTGCACCACTTGAATCATTCTCGGCAACCCTATCTATTCTATTCATATTTGGAATGCCACCAGCAGTAGGCTTTCTAGCAAAAGTTTTAATCTTTTCAGCACTTCTCCACCAGATTGCCAAGGACTGGATCTACCTCCTTGCAATT
>JANXEL010000036.1 GCA_025058535.1 Ignisphaera sp.
GCAGCAGAGTTATATAGCGCCTCCACCCGGAGATGTATCCTGGGGCAGCTCTATGCCTGTAAGCAACCGTGGAGACTCCGTGTGCGAAGACATATGCGATGCTATTGTGGATTGCAGCAAGTGTGAGGATAGGATGTGCGAAGATGTGTGTGAGGATGTTGAGGACTACTGCCTGAGTGTGTGCAGCGACTACGTTGGGAGCTGACAGCCGTTCTCAACAGCATCCACAGCACTACCAATAGAATGCCCAGCCGTGTACGGACTCTCCTGATTAATCCTCTCAGCAACTATCTGAGCTATGGACACAATTTCCCTAACTATACCTATCTCAGTGTACAGCTGATCCTCATACTCCTCAGCCCTCCTCATAATCCTTACAAGCTTTGGGAGTATGTGGAATGAGAATCTTCTAAATAGCTCAACATCGGATCTACCCAGCCTAGCCTTTACGCTCATGGACTTCAGCTTACCAAGCCAATACCTGATCTGGAGAGCCTTAATCTGAATTCTCACCATAGCCACCTCAGGATCCTCCTCAGCACCATCCACACCAGCAATATAGTTTAGAGCCTGCTCCGTGGACTCGAGATCCTTAAATCTATACCAGTGCTGATTACTACTCCTATAGGTGGTCTCTACAACTCCATACTCACGCTCAAGAGCTCTGAGAAGGAGGGAGGGGGCATAGTGGAACCCTGCAGAGCTTAGCCTCTCGACAAGAGTTCTGTAATCGAAATCTCCAGGAGGCTGACCACCTCTAAGCCTGTTCTCCCTAGCTATAGCTATAGCAGTCCTCAGCACTATGAGGAGCTTCTGCCCATATCTATGGTAGCACTCAATAAGGGCTACTCTGAGAACGTTGAGGTCCATAGCACCCACTACACTGGGGGTAGAGAGTGCAATTAACCGTATAAAGCCTCTGCATCCAACCTCTACTAGAGTGGGTCAAAATAGATGCGGTATTAACACACTGTATACCAGTGTAGATACACTGTGCTGATTAATGCTAATAAGCTGGATGGGTATAGGTATAGGGTGTGCGGTCTGGGGAAGAATGGGTATAACAAAGCTTGTACTAGATGTGCTGAAAACGCTGAGGGGTTCTACAATAATAGATGTTGCGCACAAGCTCCTTGAAGTAGATGGCGTCAGCAGAATAAGCATTAAGGTGGATGAAGTAGGTGTAGAGGTGGTTGTGCTAACGATAACTATTGAGGGAACCGATATAGACTTTGATGGGGTGAAAAGTGTGCTGGAGGGTATGGGGGCAGTGGTGCACAGTGTTGATGAGGTTGCAGCGACTAGGGATGGTGGTATCTAGACTGTGGATGGTGGGCCATGGAGGTAGTGTGTAGTGTGTGTGGCGTTAAGAGGGCTTCTGTCTATCAGAGGCACAGTGGGTTAAAGCTGTGTGGAGACTGCCTCTACGGAGATGTAAAGGCAAGGGTTCTAAACCAGATGAGTAGATACTCTATGATTTTACCTTGGGAGAGGGTTCTGGTGGGGCTATCTGGTGGAAAGGACAGCTTTGTACTGCTAAACATACTAGCTGAGCTGCACAGCCCGTCGAGGCTGGTGGGCCTCATGATTGAGGAGGGTATATATGGCTACAACAGGGATGAGGTGCTTGAGTATATGAGGAGTGTGTGTAGAGATGTAGGGGTAGAGTGCATTAAAACCAGCTTAAAGAGGGAGTTGGGCTACACTGTGGACGATTACATGAAGCACCAGCTGTCCAGCGGTAGGGAGTATATAGCCAGTGCATGCACATACTGTGGAATTGCTAGGAGGAGGATCCTAAACAGCTATGCGAGAATGCTAGGGCTGGACAAGGTTGCCACGGGCCACAACCTTGACGACGAGGTTCAGACCTATGTTATAAACATCATGAGAGGCGACTTCATGAGGCTCTTGCAGCTTCATCCACTGAGTAGTGTGCACAGCAGTAAGCTGGTAAAGAGGGTAAAGCCCCTGAGAATGGTGTACGAATATGAAACAACAATGCTTGCTTACACAATGGGGTACAGGTTCCAGGAGGCAGAGTGCCCCTACATCTCCACAAGACCCACACTAAGGGTTAAAGTTAGAGAGATGCTGATATCTCTAGAGATGCGGAGGCCAGGGGCACAGCTAAGGTTTCTAGAGTTCATCGATACCGTGCTGGGAACTGCTGTAGGGACAGGGGTCTTTAAATCAGTAGAACTTCCACACTGCAGGCAGTGCGGAGAGCCAACATCACCTAATAGAGATCTCTGCAAGTTCTGTGAACTGATAGATAGAATGAAAATGGCGCAGTGGCTGGAGATCAGCGATCAGTGATACTTATTTAGAGAATAAGGTATTTAACAGCGTAGGGCCTATCCTGTAGACTGGTGTATATTTGTGGAGCTAAAACTCTGTGAAGAGTATAAACAGTCGACGTACACCATAAGCAGCCTCGTAGAGGATCAGATGCTCACCGGAACGGGGGAGGGAATCATATCGAGAGCCTCACTGCCGCAAATCCCGGTGGTGCAGGGGTATCTAATAATAATTCTGAGTAGAGATCCCACATACACAAACTTCACGAAATGGAAAATCTCGCTGAACAACATCATACTCACAAGAGAGTTTAAGCCGCATATAGATAGGCCTGTAAGCGAAAAGCTTGCCCAATCCCTATTCATATACGATGTAACCAAGACGCTGGGCCGTGACGCAAGCCTTAGGATAGGTTATGAAGGGAGAAAGCCGCTCAGAGTAGATGCAGCACTTTTAATTACAATCCATAGGTACGAGGAGTTTCATCTGGGCTTCAACCTTATAACAAAGATTGCAAACCTCAGCTCATCAATAGACCTGCCGAGAGTTGATCTATCCTTTGAACCAACCGAGAGGTACCTGGACATGGGGATAGTTGCAGAGAGGAACTGCAGTCTGGAGCTGGAGGTCGTAGGTAGTGCGATTAAGAGTATGAAGCGTGAGCTAGTCCAAGGCTTCAACATGGTTGAGGTACCAATAGAAAGTGGAGTGGATGTAAACCTGATCAACAGTAAGTGTAGCAGTCCGGCAAGACACATATTCACATGCCTCTTCTCGCTATACTCAAACTATCCAAGAATAGATGTTGAGAACGTGGATCTGACGGAGGAAGGATTGTCAATAACACTCCGCAACATTGGTAGCACTGCTGCTGACGAAGTTGAGGTGGTTCTCCTGAGACATGGTGTACAGATGTACAGATCTAGAGTAGGGAGCTTGAAAGCTGGTGAGGTAAAGAGCGTATCAATACCCAGAAGTGCTGTTAGAATGAATAGCACTGCTGTTAGAGTAGTATGGTACAAAGCACTAAAGGTGTTTAGTAGAGATATTAATTTAGTTAACCTAGTAAAATCCTAGGACTTGTTCAAAGCCGTCTGCTTCACGTTTTTAGCAGGCTTTACCCTAACAGCCTCAGTGATCTCAGTTATTTGAGTGAGAAACCTCTTGAGACTCTCGACATTCTCCTCATGCACACTCTTCCTTCTACCATCTATGGGGATGCTCAGCTGCTTTGCAAGTGCAGCATCTATACCAGCTGCCTTTATCTCACCTACACTAAATCCTCTGCCCGTGCGCACTCCTACATCAATACCTCTAAACCTCACCAATCTAGGTCTCTTAACTATAGGTTCTGGAACCTCTACCTTGATACAGCACTCATCACTCATAGGTGAGTCCCTTAACACTGTGGTAAGGAGGGTTTATAAGCTAATACAGCCAATTCCAACCAGCTGCACAGTTTAAATACCAACAAGCCACTACCGATAACACCCAGTAGCAGGCTATCTCCATAGATTGGGATTTGGCAGCCCGATTGTAGTTATTTAGCTGGAGCACCGCTACACCTCTTGTATTAGATATGGGTGTAGCAAACCATGGAGCAGACCGATAGTGCACCCAGAGCTAGAGCAAGGGGTTTTAGAGCTGAGAGAGAACTTGTAGCAAAGCTATGGAGAATGGGCTTTGCAGTGATGAGGGGTCCTGCAAGCGGTGCTAAGGTTAGGAGAGGTGTTTACCCTGATGTTATTGCCATAAAGGATGGGAAAATATTTGTATTGGAGGTTAAGGTGAGGAGCAGGCCAAGCTCAATCTATTTAGAGAGAGAGCAGATGAGCAAACTTCTAGAATTTGCCAGAAGAGCCTCTGGAGAGGCAATATTAGCAATTAGAATAACCAGTCTAAGAACTTGGAAGGCCGTGCCAGTCAGTGAAGCAAATCTAGCTCTAGATACCCTGAGTAGGGTGAAGATATCCAAAAGCACCATAGATGGATCCGAAGACCTCTTCACCTACCTATCGAGAAAAATCTCTAGAAGCATTGAGGAGTACATGGACAAGAGGTAGCACCCTAACCAAAAGGTGCAGCTAACTCTCACCTGCTGGTGTTCTCCAGGCTTCTCAAATAATCCATGCACTTTCATAGCCAAGAGAGGCTCTATTTGATCACAAAGCTCTACATTCCTGAAGGAAGCCGTAATGCCAGGTTTGGCTTGCAAAATGTAGGTTTGTGTAGAGTTGAATAAAGATTTGATGTGAGTAGAATTTAGCACAGCAGCTATGAATAGAGCTTTAGAGCTACACCAGCGTAAAGTCATTGGAAGGATTTCTATGTCTAGAGAGAAATTTGGGTGGCACAACCTAAGTGGTTGCCAACCATTTAAAGTTGCTGATGGTTGTGTGGAAAGCTTCAAAACTCTTAGCTACAGAATTGGAATTTGCTGAGGTAGAGAAGTAGGTAGAGGGATATTAATTATCAATTCCGTTCTTCAGAACCGTAAGTTGAATGGTTAGCAACCTGAGCGGTGTGAGTAGGGATGGTAGTAGAGTAGAATTAAATCTTCACACGGATGCTTCCATTATCGAGAACAGAAATCGAGATGAAGAAGGCAATGAGTGTGTGCTGCTGCATCCAGCAAACACTGCAAATAATGTAGGGATCTGAAACGGTGGTTAAGAAGAGCACTAAGCTCTAGTTTGGATGAGGGGCGGGTTCTCCCCATTGGGAGCCTTTGGAGTGCTTTTAGAATACCCCCACCTGCCCAAGGTGCAATATTATGTAGATTCTAACTAAATGCTAGATCAGCCTTACCTCTACATCATACCCCATTTTATCCAGCTTCCTCTTCAACTTGCGTATAAGCTTCACCGTATTTTGGCTATAGATCCTCTTCGGCATATCTATAATTACGATCCCATTATCAATGCTGACATTTGCTTCCGGGAGAACCTTCTTAACAATTGATGTAACTCTATCTGAAAGCAGCTCCCTCTGCACCCTCTTAACAGGTACAACAACAGTTTGTTCACCAAACACATATATCTCGTACTCAAGCTCACCAGTTAGAAAATCTCTAACCTCAACCACAGGTCTAGCCAAATCTGCTTCCCTCAGACCTGTTGGTAGCCTTACTGTAAGGAGAAGCTCGTAAACCTTTGCAACTCTCCCCCTATCAATAAATATGACTGTGTCTATTATGCTCGGTATCATACCAATGTCTACCCTTCTAATAAACCGTTGAATTGCATCTATCGATGACGTTGCGTGCACAACCCCGATCATACCTATACCAGCAAGCCTCAGATCCACATATACCATGAAGTCGTCATCATCCCTCATCTCATCAAACACGGTGTAGTCGGGTCTACTAAGAAGCAGAATGTCGTGGAGATCTCTGGATGTTGCATAGTGCTTTGAATACTGTGATACAATGTTCGGTAGCCTCATGTCCCTTGGGGACTCTACAGTCTTAACTATCCTCCCCTTCCTACTGTAGTACTCTGCAAGAGCCTGTGCAAATGTTGTCTTACCCATGCCAGGCGCTCCCGCAACAAGTATACCTTCAGCCTTTTCATCCAGCCTCCTAACGAGCTTTTCAGGCAGGTTATAATCCTCCAACTTCAATCTAGCTATAGGTCTCGTTATCGTGAGCTCATATGCTGTGTTTATAGGTGGTGAGACGACGACAATTCTATAATCGCCTAGCTGTATTAGCATTAAGCCCTGCTTCTCATTCTCTATAATCCCCTCACCCGATCTCGCCTTTCTAACGATCTCCTCAATCAGTAGCTCTGCATCATTACGCTTCACCGGGTTCTCATCTACTACCACAAGCCTCCACTCACCAGGCCTACCCTTCTTAGCCATGATCGGTGCCCCCTCCTTTATATGGAGGCTGAGCGTCTCTTGGTCAAAGTACCTCTCAAACCATAGAAGCCCCTCGTCGCCATACTCAATAAGCATTGCATCCACATTGAGGGCTCTGCATGATGCGTACTGTATCTTATCGTGAGTTAAAACCTTTGCACCCATCCTTTTCGCAATGTCCACCACAAGATGGTCCAGGAACCTCTGGTCGAGTTGCAGAGGTAGTTTGTGATCCCCATCAACAATCTCTATAGATACCCCCATCTCCTCACTAGAGGTGGACCTAATGGCTGAGAGCTCCTCTAGACCGAGGAGGCCCACAGCGCTGCCGCTACGAGCCATAGACTCAAAGAAGTATACAAACTCCCTTGGAATCAATACACGGCCCCTTACAGCTCCCCTCTCAATAAGCTTTGAGAGGGTGCGCTCAATTATTACCGAGGTGCCAGGTACGTAGATGTCTTCGAATGCCAGCTTCATTAATTCTACCCTAGACTTGGATCCTCTATATCTACACCTACTTATAACTGCTGCTCTACTACAGGTTAGCTTAAAAGTGCAAAACCTACGCGTGAGGTTATCGTGCCAATGCATAGTTTCGATAGAGTGCTAGGATTTCTATCCCAGTGGCTTCTAGATTTCGCTATAGGCATGTACGTCTACACGTATCCAGCTACTAGGGATAGGATAGATTTTGTGCTCAGTAGACCTTCAGACTTTGTTGTATCGGAGGTGGTTAACCATCAAAGTATGGCGGAGGTGTTTAGCAGAATGGAAGCAACAGGTGGTGGCAATACTCGAGATGGATGTCGTGAATCCGCGGCCTACGTCGTTAGGAAGGTAGGTCTAGATAGTATGGAGCTCTGCAACATTCTTAAGAGAGTGCTCAGATGTAGAAAGTGCACTATACTTGGATTGAAAGACGCTAGGGCAGTAGCATACCAACTGGTGCTTCTCAGAAGCTGTGGAGCTGTATACAGCCAAATGAATTTCAGAAGGAGGGGTGCGGTTCTCAATGCGCGTCTTTGGCTGTGTGGAGGAATTGATGTAGCCTCCATTAAGAATAGATTCAAGATAACACTCAAACTTGTACCGCAGAACTCCATGGACTCTTTGAGCAAGAGGATAGAGATTCTTAGAAAATATGGTTACACTGTGCTTAACTTCTTTGGGTACCAGAGATTTGGATCTCGAAGACCTGTTACGCACTTGATCGGTAAGAAGCTGATCTACAGAGATTGGGAGGGATTTGTAGATGCTCTGTGCAGCTACCCCTTTCCAACAGAGTCTCGAGAAAGCATTAAATGCAGGCTGCAGTGGCGTGATGTGAAGAGCGGAGGACCGTATCCGCGTGGCTCTATAGAAGCTCGTGTATGTGCTGGAGATATTGATAACCCGCTAAAACTCATTAGGACAATTCCAAAAAACGTTCTACAGCTATACGTGAACGCGTATCAATCCTACCTATTCAATGTGATTCTATCTAGAGTGTGGATAGGTCTTGTAGAGGAGCGTGGCTTGCGTGATGCCTTAGCCGCAATAAAGGGGGATCTACAGTATCTACCAATACCGGGCGCGTCAACAGTAGAATGCAGAGGAGCTGTGAGAAGCATACTGGATGAAGTACTAGGTGCTGAAGATATTAAGCTTAGCGACTTCTGTATAGAGGAGCTGAACCTCTGCACATATGGTGACTACAGGAGGAGCTACATGACTGTTGATGATCTAAACTACCGCACAGCAAACGACTTAGTTGAGCTGACATTTACACTAGAGAGTGGCTGTTATGCAACTATAGTGCTTAGAGAGATCCTGAATGCCAACCCATTGCTGTACACATAGATCATAGCGATGTTAGTAATGGTGATCGGTGTGGAGCTCGCAGCAATCCAGTGGTTTCTGAAGTTAGGGAGTTAGAGGAACTTGGTATGCATATGAATTGAGGATACCACTGCTGAGGCATGTACGGCTATGGAACGCTATTCGATGGAATGCTCTATGGTGTGAGTCTCTTCTTATCTCTTGGGAAGAGCGTTACCTCCTTTACACTCCCCCTATTAGTTAGCATCATTAGGAACCTTGCAAAACCCAACCCCCAGCCCGCATGCGGAGGAATTCCGTAGTCAAACCACTTTATGAAGAATTGAAAGTTCTCCACATTCATTCCTCTACTCTTTAAAGCCTCAATTAGCTGGTCCTTCTCGTATATTCTTGAACTACCTGATGCGAGTTCAAGGAACTTCCACACGAGATCGAAGCTTTCACTCACCTCACTATCTTCATCTTTCGGCTTTGTGTAGAACGCTCTTATCCTTGTTGGAAATTCTGTTATAAAATATAGCTGTGTGTTAAGCACTGATGCTAAGACCCTCTGTTCAGGTGTGCCAATATCATCGCCGAACTTTACGTTCATACCCCTTTCCTGCAGTATCCTAATTGCTTCTACATACCTTATTCTAGGTAGGGGAAGCGGGACCTCTGGAGGATCATAGTTTAGAGTTCTAAGATCATCGATATTTTCGTCTCTAATAGTCCTAACGACCTCGTAAACAACCTTTTCAAGAATCTTCATAACGTCCTCATAGTCCATGAAGGCGGCCTCAATATCAACGCTTATAAACTCTGCTAAATGGTAAGGCGTATCGCTCTCCTCAGCCCTCCACGCAGGAGCTATCTCAAACACCCTCTCAAATGATGCTGCTAGCAGCTCCTTGTATAGCTGGGGACTCTGCGCTAGGAAAGCCTCTCTACCAAAGTAGATGACAGGGAATAGGCTCGCTCCTCCCTCAGTGGCCGTTGCTATAATTTTTGGCGTAAAAACCTCTATAAAACCCTCCGCTCTGAGAGCCTCTCTAATAACCTTCAGAGCCTTGTCACCTATCCTCACTACACTCATCATCTCAGCTCTTCTGAGATCAAGAACCCTCTCCCTCAACCTCGTATCCGTATCAGCGCTGACCTTCCCACTCACATCAAGAGGTAAGGGCTTCCTAGCTAGGTTAATTATTTTGAACTCTATCGGTGCTACTTCAACACCTCTAGGCGCCCTAGGATCCTCCTTAACAACACCCCTGATCTGGACCACAGACTCAAGGGTGGCACTCTCCACAGCATCCAGTATCTCCCTAGACACTTCATTCTTTGAAACTGTTACCTGGACAATACCGCTGCCATCCCTAAGCACTATAAACTTCTTTCCACCCAAATCCCTTATCTGGTGA
This sequence comes from Ignisphaera sp., assembly GCA_025058535.1. GTDB lineage: Archaea > Thermoproteota > Thermoprotei_A > Sulfolobales > Ignisphaeraceae > Ignisphaera. Next base: position 9,387 of record JANXEL010000036.1, read on the forward strand.
ACCCAACCTGATATTGTGATTATCTTGCCCTTCAATGATGGTGTTATGTCCTTGCACCTAACATTCTTAAACTTTGTCTCCATACCTTGCTACACCCCGTGTATCGTAGGCAGATTGGAAATGTTCAACTCCATACCCAGCAGCTGCACACATAGACGCGTATTCAGACAGATCATATTCTGTAGGTAGCTTTAGGGTTTGGTGAAGGTTTATAAACCTTAAAGACCTATCCTAGAGATGCCTAGGATGCTCACAGCAGTTCTAAAGCCGGTATTACTGCAGGGTGGAGAATGTGGCCTCACTGTCTTCAGCAAAACAGTTTATTAATAATCACGGCAGTTGACAATCAAATAGGAGCCCTACTCACAAGAGCTGCAGTGAGCCTGTTATGGTGTCAAGCAGAGAGGATGGTGCAGGTCCTAAACCCAGGCTTGTTACAGTCCCTGGAGGGAGCTGTGTCAGCCCTGCATCCACTATCACTGCATGTGGTAGTGAGAGTTCTTCAGCCTTACTCTTCAGCTCTATGAGCTCTAACAGCGACTCGACCTTGACCACAATCTTCTTCTGACCGCTTTTCCGCCAAACTTCAAGCCACTCTCTACACCTCTCACTCTCAATGCATCTAAATACAGCCTCCACAGCTGCGTGCGCCACCTGTACAGCCAGCTTACCCTTGCCCATCTTGATATCTGTCCGTACAACTATAACCTGCTTCACCTCGTCAGAGGACATACCAGTGACACCGAATGAGCTGGTGCAATCTGTGGACGAAAGTTAATACGCTTTTAAGTCTAAAAAAGGCTCTATCTGAGGTGAAAGGTGGTTGGAACTGTCTATGCAGCTACAGATACCAGTACATGAAGCTGCTCAGCTAAGGACGTGCTCCAGTTGTAAGAGGCCTATACCACCGATGGAGAAGTCAACAAGCTTTAAATGTCCAAGCTGTGGTGCTGTGGCACTCTGGCGGTGCTATAGATGCAGATCATCGTCAATCGTGTATAGGTGCCCAAACTGCGGATTTGAAGGACCCTGAGAGGTGGTGGGGTGTGGCCGGAAAGGTTATAGCTGTAATAAGGGTATACCCGAAAGAATTGACTGAAAACTTCGAGCCGCTGCTAAACAAGGTGCAGAACGCTATAAGAAATAGTGTCTACGAGCTGGTGAAGTGGGAAGCCACTGACATAGCATTTGGCTACAAAGCCCTGGACATATACTTCCTAATGCCTGAAGATATTGAGAGAGGGACAGAGGAGCTCGAGGAGCTCGTTAAAAGCATCGATGAAGTGGATAATATTGATGTCATATATGTTACTAGGATAGGCGCCTAGGGGAAACTTAGAGCTATGTTCATACGCAGAAAGCTACAGCAGGTGATACTAAGCTATATAAAGGAAAAGGGGAAGGCAACTGATAAAGAGCTGTACGAGACTGTGAAAAAGATGCATGAGCTATCTTACCAACAGTTCATCTCGCTGCTAATGGCCCTTGAGGTAGAGGGTTTTATAGAGCTGCACTACTCTAAGGATCTAATGATAATAGTTCCAAAGATTCAGCACAGACATGGCGGAGTCGCATAGATTGAGAGATGAGGCAAAAAATATAACTGCCTTTTTCTAGATACAGATGCTGGAGAATGTCATGGGGGTAAATCTAAAAGACTTAATACCACCTAATTGCAGAATAGAGATAGAGGATCTGAGATACCTTGCTAACAGAGTTCTGGCATTTGATGCCTACAACGCTCTCTATCAATTTCTAGCAGCTGTGAGGCAGCCAGATGGAACGCCGCTCATGGATAGTAAGAATAGAGTTACAAGCCATCTAAGCGGACTGTTCTACAGAACAGTAAATCTTGTTGAAAATGGTATAAAGCCCATCTATGTCTTTGACGGCAAACCCCCGGAGATTAAGAGGACTGAGCTTGAGAAGAGGCGTAGTAGGAAGGAGAGGGCTGCAAAGCTAGCTGAGAAAGCGTACCGTGAAGGACATGTTGAGGAGGCTGCTAGGTACGCTGTACAAGCAATATACCTGGTGGATGATATGGTTAGAGAATCCATGAGGCTGCTGGATGCAATGGGCATTCCGTGCATCCAAGCTCCTGGTGAGGGAGAGGCGCAGGCTGCATATCTAACTAAAAGGGGTATCAGCTGGGCAACTGCGAGCCAGGACTACGACTCACTTCTATTTGCTGCACCAAGGCTTGTAAGGAATCTGACCATCTCAGGCAAGAGAAAGCTTCCGGGAAGGGATGTGCACATTGAAATAAAACCTGAGCTGATAGAGCTGGAAAAGCTGCTGAAAGCTCTCGGAATATCGAGAGAGCAGCTTATAGATATTGCGATCCTCGTAGGTACGGACTACAACCCAGATGGTGTAGAGGGTATTGGACCAAAAACAGCTTACCAGATCATTAAGAGCTACGGTTCATTAGAAAAAGCACTGAAATTCATACCGCAAGCCAGGTTCCCTGAGGATCCATTAAAGATTAGAGAATACTTTCTAAACCCTACCGTAGTAGATGTAGAAGATATAGAGTGGGGAGAGCCAAGCTATGCGGATGTGGTAAAAATACTTGTCGAGGAGCACGAATTCTCTAGAGATAGAGTTGAGAACGCACTGAAGAGATTGGAGAAGGCCTTTAAAGAACATGTAAGAGGCGCATCTACAAGTCTGGATCAGTGGTTTAAGAGACGCTAAGGCCAAAACTATCAGGATTGTGCAGGCTACACACAGTGTGTACTTGTGCTAGATATTGAAACCTAGCCCTCTCAGCCTACTGTATATGTATTTTGAATCTTCCTCGTAGAGCTCTACGACCCTCCTCACTAAATCTAGATCCAATTTCACTTCATCTCTATCGTAGAGCTCCTTAATCCTTGATAGCGCCGATATATCTTGATCTGCGCCTCTCCGAGCTTTAAGAACTACCCAGCACTCCACTGCTACATATGCTACTTCAACACCATCTATGCTCTGTGTCCTTCTGCATAGCTCTACAACCTCTACTGGTATGTAGAAGTCCATGACGTTTTCGTATAGGTCTACGGTTACATCGCTTCCATAGATGTTCATTGTTATCGATGGTGTGCCGAGACCTGTTGTGCCAACTGTCCACGAATTCTCTTCAGCAGCTCTGTATATTTTCTCCTCCTCCATTATGAGGCTCAGCGATGTTACGAAGAGATCTATATCGCCTTCAACTGATTTTCTATTCATTGTAAGATCTAAACACGTGCTTCCTATTACAATGCCTTCTATACCAATGCTTCTGAGGATATCTATGGCTCTTGCTACATGCCTAAGGGTATACGTCCCCTACACACCTAGGCACTACTTCTTTACAGCTAAGGCTTTCTTCTTCGGCCTTAGATTGCTACTTCTACACCTTCTACAGCGCGTTGCCGTAGGCGGATTCCTAGCTCCACACACCCTACATATCTTTTTATTGAGTACTCTGCTCTCCACTATCTTTATAAGCTCAGGATCAGTGACAGGCATGGATTCTTACCCCTTTACAGCGTTATAGATATAAAGAGAGGTCTTAAATTTATAAGCTGAACGGCTACACCAACTGAAAGGATCAAGGGTGTACAGTAATGCTTCAATAATGAGGTAGGTATCAGCAATGAAGATACCCCTCGACACTATCTGTGTTAGAAGTGGTGTACTGTGCCCACGCTGTAAGAGGCTCATAGATAGTGGAACCTATGCCCAGAGTGAGGTAGATATAATGAAGGCTCTCCTAGAGCTTGAGGAAGACCCTAGCAACAAATTTTTACGTGAAGCATCTTACTTTAAGAGCTACTATGTGGACTCCATGGTTATAGTGGTAATAGATGTAAGCGATACTATTCCTCAATCAATGTTGATAAGACTTGGGCGGACCCTTAGCGAAAAACTAGGATTGAGGGTGAGAGTTATCAGAAGGTCGCAGGACATTAAGACATTCCTAGCTCAAATTTTTGCTCCAGCGAGAATTCAAGGGGTAGACAGTGTGTGGACACCTGATGGAGATGTGCAGCACATAATTAGGATATCTAGATATGATGCGAGGGTCCTTCCATTTAAGGTAAATCAGCTCGAAAATCTGCTCACAGCAATATTTAACGAGGTTTACAGAATTAAGATAATATAGACTATAGCAGAAGATAGTACGGCAGAATGTAAGTGCGAACTCTGGATAAATGGTCTAGAAGCAGAGATAGGGTAAATCATATTTCGTAGTTCCTTAGCACGACCTTCTTTTCATAGTGTGAAGCCCCGAGAGCCTTAACGATATAGTCAAATGATTTTTCAGGATCTGTATGCACTCCGCAGCTGTATACATCAACGGTTGCAAAACTGTACTCAGGCCATGTATGAATAGATATATGACTTTCTAAGACAATACCAATAATGCTAACACCATCACCTATCTTCCAGGACTTGATCTCAAGCAAGGTCATATTACCTACAGTGGCAGCCTCTCTAATCACTCTCGTTAAATATAGAAGATCCGTTAACTTCCCCCTGTCACACCCATATACATCACCTATCACGTGCTTCCCAAATACAACAACCGTTTTCTGAAGGGCCCTCATAATCATTCACCGTAATAGGTTCTGCGAATGTATTTATAAACTTTTCTATAATAAATGAATTGAGAAAATTTAAAAACCCTACTTAAACCGTTTAACAAGTCATTTGAAATTGTTTACGCCCCCCTATAAAGTACGGGGTGAAAATACGCTAATTAGCCTAAAAACAGGTACTGTATAGATGATAGAGATGTCTATAGATATCAAATCAGTATCAAAGATTATTAGCTACCTAAGTAGAGAGATTGTGGATAAGATAGACAGTTTAAGTGATGATGAGAAGAGAGTTCTCGAATACTTTCTACACAATATATCTGTTGGAACCCTGGTGGCGATAAGGGAGCTGAGAGCTTTCTACAGGATTGAAGATCCAAAGAGTGCAATAAGAAAGCTCATAGATCTTGGACTACTTGAGCAGGGCTATGGATGCTACAGCCTATCAAAGTCCATTCGAGAGGGGCTACTTAAAGTATATCTTCAGCAGACAAAGCACAGTAAAGATTTTGAGTAGAACTCTGCTATCTACTCTTCCTCCCTCTTCTCCTCTTCACCTTTCTCTTCTTCCTTCTACTCCTTTTATTGACCTTTACCTTCCTCACAACTTCAAGTGGTACGAATGTTATTGAGTCTTGCAGTTCTACGATAATCCCCCTTAAAGCTGATTTACCGGCTAACTTCACTGGGGATGCAAATGCATAGAGTTGTTCATTAGATAGATCGTACACCGCTACACCACTGTCTTGGATATTTAACCCAAGCACAACCCCACTTAATACAGATAGGTCGTTGCGCACCAGATACACTCTCTTTATCCTTGTGAGCTGCGGAACTGGAAGGTATAGATCACAGCCCTGCCCATAGCCTATGCTGTACGTCACACTATACGCTATACCATTCAGCTTTGCTGTAGCCCTAATCAAGTCAGCGTTTTCAGAGGAGCATATACTCATAGCCCACGATAGAAAGAGATCCTCGTCCTCCACTAATCTATTCACACCATCATATTCAAGCTCATAGCTCTTAAAAAATCTGTATAGGGATATAACTATATCAGAAAAACTGTACTCATACAGCCTGTACAGCTCTATAGAAACAGCACCTGTACTGGTGCTCATTTCTTATACCCAATCCTCCTTAGGAACTCATACCTCTCCCTCTTACCCTCACTATCCTCAACTCCGAGTGGCGGATACCCATCCACAACCCCTACAACACCTCTACCCTGGTTCGTTTCAACGACTACAACTTGAAGCGGATTTGCTGTAGAAGCATAGATCTTTAGCACCTCTTGAACATTCTTAATCGCATTTATAATATTTATAGGCCAGGCATTCCTTATATACAAAACGAATATGTGGCCTGCACCAATCCTTCTAGCAGCATCTATAGCGTGCTTTACTAGTTCCTCATCGTTCCCCTCGTATCTTATTAGCCTCTTTCCACTCGCCTCATTAAATGCTAGACCGAATTTTATACCGGGGACATGGCTCACCAGTATCTCATACATGTCCTCAACTGTCTTTATGAAGTGGCTCTGTCCGATAATTACATTTGAGCCGTGCGGTATCGGTATATCAACTACATCAAATTTTACTACTGATGTCATGCTCTACAACCCTACTAAAGATAGTGTGTACAGATTTATATCCTTGTAGCAGATATAGGATAGGAAACCGCCGGCTTTGGGCTTTTAGAATAAACTTTTATTTTTAATTATACCCGCAGACGTTATCTGTGTGGATGGTGTGGAATAAGTGCCACTCATAAATCTCTGTCTCGACCGCAGAGCCCCCGTGGTTAAGATAGAGGTGTTTGGTAAGGAGGGGCAGAGCGTTGCTGAGTATGAATATAGAAATGTAGATTTAATTGAAGTTAGAGGGACAGTGAGAATAGACTACACCACCTTCTCGCTTCCAAAGAACATGCTATGCATATCAATTGAATCCAGCGGGGATATCAGAGTTGTTGGGAGGGTGCTGAAGATTGTCTAAAATCAGTATAAGAATTGAACATACGCGCAGCAGGACGGGTAGACACCACAGAATGGCGCTGGCCTTAGTAATCAATTTAAGGGGGGGTGCCTCCCTTCCCGACCCTAGGGAGCTTAAGCCGTGCAGAGGCACCTATGTTAAAGGGTTTGCATACTGCGGTGAATACAGTGTACCCAAAGGATGCATGCTGGCTTACATCTACGTAACGTACGGTCTCAGGGGGAGATGCAAGGGCTCTGTATCTATCTTTGACGAGAACGGTTATGAAGTTTTAAAGCTGAAGTACATCAATAATAAGATGAGGGTTGTCTCAGGAGATAGTAGGTACACTAGCTATGCTCTAATGGCATTAAACAATATTTATAGAGTTGATGAGTATGAAAGGCATAGATAGAAACTCTATTATAAAGGCGTTAAAGAACTTTAGATTTATAGTGGTTGAAAGCAGTAGTGAATCTGCAATTCTAGAATATCTAAGAAGTGTAGGTGTGGCAAATCTTTTTAAGATACAAAGAGTGGGGGGGTACACTATAATAGAGCCGAATACCGTGATCTGTGAGAGGGAATGCAATCCGTACTGCATAGAAGGTAATGGAAGGAATATGGAGGAATGCAGGATCTCGTGCATAAATGCGTGCATCGATAGCAAAGTAGGGTACATCTTGGAGAGGCTGTCCTAATGCAAAGCTACCCTACTTTATTAATGACGCTAAAACTGCTTTAGATGTGTGTAGCCGATTCTCAGCCTGAAGCCACACAACAGAATTGCTGGACTCAATCACTTCATCCGTCACCTCCTCACCTCTATGTGCAGGTAGGCAGTGCATAAATATGTAGTCCTTCTTTGCATGAGAGACTAGCTCCTTACCCACCTGATAATTCCCCAGATCTCTAACCCTCTTCTCCCTCTCCTTCTCTTGGCCCATACTAACCCAGACGTCTGTGTACACAACATCAGCGTGAGTCACAGCTTCTATTGGATCTCTTACTACCGCAATAGTTGCGCCACTCTTCTGCGCATCCTCATTGGCTATAGACAGAATTTCCCTACTAGGGTCGTATCCTGGTGGGGTAGCTACATATATGGTGCCACCTAGCTTGGCAATGGCCAGTATGAGGCTGTGTAGAACGTTGTCACTCCCATCGCCCAGAAAAGCTATTTTGAGATTCCTTATACTGCCCTTTACCTCCATAATGGTCATTGTATCTGCTAGAGCCTGTAGTGGATGCTCATAGTCACTTAACGCATTGATCACAGGTATCTTCGAGTGCTTAGCCAGCTCCACCAAGGTTTCATGCCTGTATACCCTAGCGGCGATGCAATCTACATACCTCTCTAAAACTCTTGCAGTATCCTTTATAGGCTCTCCTCTAGCAAGCTGGAGCTCTTGTGACGACAGGTACAGCGATGTTCCACCAAGCTGATGCATAGCAACTTGAAGGCTCACACGTGTTCTAGTGCTGTGCTTCTCAAATATAAGGGCGAGCACCCTATTCGCTAGTATAGGCACCGCTCTGTAACCATCGTAGTACATCCTCTTAAACTTGAGGCTGAGCTCAAGAATATAAGTGAGCTCCTCAGAGGACATATCTGCAATTGAGAGTAGATCCCTTCCCTTCAAGCTCTCTAGATACATAGACATCTACACCATAAACTATTCCGCGTGTAGGAATATATAACCTTTGCACAGTATTTCTCAGCAGCGCATTCCTACTTCGACAGGCGCCCGCACCACCTTTACGAATGAAACGCTGAGCGCAACACGTTAGCTCAAATGATTCTATGCATCTCAAGATGCACTGCCTCTAGATCCTAAAACTTAAAACAATTCTGCAATACACCTACTCAGCAGCTTGCCTATGTCTATGTGCTGAGAATATGAGTAGCTCATCTTCTCTATGTTATCTAAGCACTCTTTCTCTATCGGGTGCAGTCTTCTCGCTGGTATTATCAATGTATACGGTGGTTCTCTAAATTCGATTCCACCACTAATCACCTCACCAACAGATCTTACATAGACTCTACTCCTACTGCTCGCCACAGCCTGCAGCACTACAACAGTATCGTTTAACCCTATTACCTCCTCCCCCCATCTCGTCTGCATGCTGATGAGCACTTCCATAGCTTCCCTAGGTGTCATGAAGTAGCCGCTCTCTGCATCCATTTCTAAGAGCAGAAGTGTGTGCAGATCTTGCGATCTGTTGAACCTTACGATCTGGAGGGGGTATTCATACTCTATTCCATTCTTTGGTTTAACCACTGTGGCTATTCTACCAAATCTATAAACTTGAAGACAGGATATCGATACACCAACATTTAGTATGGATGAGGATGGTGAGACTTCAACTTGAACACCTCTCTTTAGCGCCTCGATAACTATTGCAGAATGTGTTGTAGCTATTAGCGGATCTCCTGGGGTGGCTATACAAACATCCCTACCTCTAGCTTCCTCAACAATTGCGTCAATGGCTCTCCCCTCAAGATCCCTCCTGCTGGCGTATGAAACCTCAACACCACCTGCACCCAGTAGACTGAAGAAATCTACACCCTCTGAGAACCAAATGCTTGTGTATGTATCAATTAGAACCTTGTCGCATTTTAAGAGCTTTAGTAGACTGCCAATTGGTAGAAGATCTATTGAAAGACCCAGACCTACTAACCTGAGCACCTATAGCCCCCTTACTGCCAGATAGTCCTTTACATCCTGCCATCTGCTACTTATCACGTACAGCCTCTTTATGTGATACCTTCTAGGGACACTTCTTACAACACTATTTTCAACATCCACAATCGGCACTGAGGCCCTTCCATCAACTATAACCCTCGGAGCTATGTATGGATCCTCATCAAGAATCTTTATATCATCTACGAATAGTGCAATCTGGTGCGGCTCAACTCTACCCTTTACACTACTTATAATTTCCCTCAGCACTACTATATCCCTATCCCCCTCTATATCAATAGGATTCATGTCGAACCTAGATCTATCCACAACCACCTTGTACCCCTTTCTAGAGAAAAAGGCCTCTATGAGCTCCTTTAGCTCCCTACACCTACCCTTTCTATACATATCTATCATCATTCCGAGAAACCAGTCGTCGTGCCATAGGACTATCTCTCCAGAGCGTGCAATTCTCACAATATCCTCCCTAGATTTTGGGAGTAGTGGATCTTCAGCGTAGTCATTCATATACTCATAGATTTTTCTGAGCATCATTTCGTAGCCCACCAATGTCTTGTGGTAGTAGACCGTTCTATACATATGCAGTCTAGCGAGATAGAAGTTCTCAAGAGCATCGATACCTTTATCAAGTATTGCTAGATTACCTTCACCGTCGACGACGAGGGTTGCAATTATCCTCTGCAGATCTATTGATCCATATGCCACACCTGTATGAAGTGCGTCCCTCAATAGGTAATCCATTCTATCTACATCGACATCGCTCGATAGGAGCTGGTTGTATAGAGGCTCTCTATATCTACCCTCCAAAAGTGCAGCTATAGTCTTTGGATCATATCCATAGCTGCTTAACACTTCCCTTATACTGCTACTCTCCAGAATCACTATCTTTGAGAGGTCTTCGTGTCCTACGCCAAGCCTGTGCTTATAGAATGGCTCTATTGCATGGCTAAATGGTGTGTGCCCAATATCGTGTAGGAGAGCTGCCAATCGAAGCAGCTGAACATCATCTACACTGTGTACATACCCCAGGTCAATCAATCTTGAGGCTACTAGACCCATTATGTGCATTGCACCCAGGCTGTGGCTAAATCTTGTATGCGTTGCACCTGGATAGACGTACCATGCAGCTGCTAGCTGCTTTATGAATCTAAGCCTCTGGAAGACTGTTGACTCAACGATCTTCAGCTCAACTTCGCTCAACTCTATATATCCGTGCACCTCATCATATATCCTCTTAACGCTGTGCATCCTTGAAGCCTCTCTGAATGCAAATCTAATCAATAGCCTCACCGAGACGCTCTATAGTAAGCTACAGCCTAGTGAGGTAATACCCTTATCTACAAATACTGAGCTTGTCTATCGCGCTCCATATTCTCACAACATCCTCTCTCGGCAGATTCTTCCGCATCATCAGCTCTTCGACTGGATCCAAAGGCTTAGGGTACACATCTCTACACAGCATTATCAAGCTCGCTGCAATCTCGAGAACCTTGACATCCAGCCTGGCCACACTCTTCTCTAAGCTAGAGAGTAGCCTTTTAACAGCGTCTAGAGCACTCTGCTCTACATCGTTGAACTCTGCAACAGAATCTGCATTGCTCACCAGAGTTCTTGATATCCTTTGGTAGTGATTCTGCAGACCCCTTGAATAGGGACCCATGGAGAGCCACTCAAACTTGAATCCTAGATCGAGCCCTCCAACCACTTGAAGGAGGTATACAAACTTCTGCACCGCTACTCTAAACTCCATACTATCTGTAGAAATCGTTGCGGCAACACCTGTGTCCCTCAAGAGTTTTACGACCAGTAGATCAACCCTACTCTTATTCTGCGCTACATCCAGCACAATCATCTCCACAACCTTCATATCTAGTATTAGCACAAGCACAAACTTAAAGGGAGACCCTACTGAATTAATTGCACCTCAGAATGGAGACAGTATGCTGTGTAGAGGAGTTGTTTTTGGTGGACCGGCCGGGATTTGAACCCGGGACCTCTCGGATGCCAACCGAGCGCTCTTCCAGGCTGAGCTACCGGCCCAACAAACACCTTTAATACAGTTACAGCTATTGACTAAGTTAATAAGCTTTAACAGATCCTAGAAGATTTGCACCAGCTGCAAAGTTTATATGTATCAGCCAAAGAGGTCTCGTCATGCTCTACATTCACAGGCCTGCGTAGATCATCATCTATCCTTCATTGGTGGGCCCGCGGGGATTTGAACCCCGGACCTCCGCCTCGTGAGGGCGGCGTCCTACCAGACTAGACGACGGGCCCTAATCTAACAGCAGCTTAGGTGTATAAGAGATTTGGTGCCCCTATTTATAAACTTAAATACAGATTGTGCAACCGTATCCTGGTTCAAGTTCTGAGAGTAGCGGCCCTTTGCGGCCTTTCATTAGGGTTCAAGTTCACTGCAGTTTGTTAGATACGCATAGAACTTGTGTGCTCCCAGTGCAACCTAGTGTATTTGTGAATACTGGTGGTGACTGACGCAGAGGGTATGGTGCAGATCAGCCACTCATACTGCTGCCCTGGAGTAGTTAAAATGGGTGAAAATAATAGCAATTCTATCTAAGGGCAGGCTGTTGGCTGGGGGTGTTTATCATATTTTTGGCGCAATGAGGTACTCTATTCTTCCTCCTGCAAATTCCATTGAGAGGTGCAGTGGAGCTTCGGCACCGTATTTCAATTCAATTAAATTACTAAGTTTCAGCACTTCTACTATTTTCGATACATACCCACTGTCGTAAGCTGCTGAAGCCTCCCTCTTAACATTCAAATTGATGATCGTTCCCGCTGCCGTTGTTAGCCTGTAGGTGCTCTTCCTAGTATCGTAATCGAAGAACGTCAGTGTGTCTTCCTTGGCGGCAATACCAATTGTGCTACAGATTGATGCTAGCTCGCTGAGTGTTGCCCTAAGTGGTGATGATAGTATGGACGCTTCCACATCGTAGTGGGCTGTGAGTTCGGGTGCCTCCTCAGCAATCACCTCCAGATTCTTAAACTTATACCTTCTCACAGACATGCCCTCTATCAGTATCTCAACATATTCATTGTTAGCCGCTATTGTTATTCTATCACTCTTCTTCAACTGCTTTAGAATTCTCGATAAAACTGAAACAGCTAGACCAACACCTACCTCCTCAGACACGCTGTATTCTTGAAAGGCCTCAGGAGGTAGATTGATGGACAGCATAGCAATTCTGCTGGGATCTAGAGCTCTAATCTTAAAGCCGTGCGGATCAACATAGATTAGAACCTCATCTACAATCTTGCCTACTGTATCTATTACATCTGCAAAATCTTTTGCACTTGGATATAGTGCTAATATCTTCGGCTCTATCGTTATACTCACTTGTAGTCCCTAGCACTAGATTTATTCCTCAAAATTTTTAAGTAGTTATAGCCAATAGTTTCGTCCAAATGATGAGAGGTCTCCCACTGCTATCTGTTATGATGAGGTGTATGAGTGCTGACGAGAATATGTATGTCTGTGTATAGTTTCGGGCTACTCCCACAGAGAGCGGCTACATAGCTTTACATACATCTATATAAATTGGGAAGCTGGTGATGCAACCTGTGATTGTGTATGAGATGCACGTACTGTGGCTCCCAAGATTTACTACACGATTACATTCACGGATGCGTAGTCTGCAGCAACTGTGGTACGGTTAACGACTATATATTCATAGAGCACTTCACACCTATTAAGGATGATGAGATATTTAAGTTTAGGGGTCTCCCCACGATCCGCGAAGGATTCGAGAAAAAGATGGCCAGAGGTAGACTGCAGCAGCTGGCTAAAGCTAGCAGAGATGTGAGGATATACGAGAGCTTTGCCAAGAAGCGTAGGAGGGATGTGTATGTTGATTGGGACGCTCTGCAGAAGAGGCTGCAGGGTGGAAAATCTAGAGTGTACAGACATGTTGCTGAAGACGCTATAAGGAGAAAGGTGGATACGGATCGATTTATAAAGATAATAATTGAAAGGATTATAGATGCCGATCCAGTATTATCATCGAGAACCTTGAGAGGAAAGGCGGCCTTAGCTATAATACTGAAGCACCTGATACTGGATAACGATATAGATATGAACAGAATTGCTATGGAAACCTCGCTGAGTAGGATGCACATAAAGAGACTCCTCACGCTAGTGAAGACCAGAATGAGATTCATAAACAGAAGGATAGCTGAAGTGAGATCAGCAGTGCTGGGACCAATACCAATCTCTCAATAAAATGCGCCCTCTCACACTGAACTGCGAGCTCATAGGTAAGAGCTGCACAGCAGTTGCTGTACCACACACTAACGGAGGTACCCATTAATGGAATCCCACAGCGCATGTGAATACAGGTGAGGTCTATGCTGGCTATAGAAGGCAGTCAATGTAGATAGTGGTTATACGGACGAGCTTAGCACCCCCGCACGGGAGAGTCAAGGCTGAAGACAGTATGACATTATAGTATCGGCAGGAAAATTAGTTTGATGGTAATAGGTGGTGCTTAGGCTAGAGTGGTAGTAGAGTGGCTGAACTCTTAAAGGTCTTAATATGGATGCCGCTCTGCATCTGATGAAGAGCTGGGGTAGGAGAGCTCTCTACAACTGGTGCTCCGCTCAGGTAGATCCATATGGTTCAGCAGAGGTTAGCAAGAAAATTAAATTATTTAAAGCCGCGGCCGGGATTCGAACCCGGGACCTCCGCCTTACCAGGGCGGCGCTCCACCAGGCTGAGCTACCGCGGCCTTATAGAATAAAGGCTTACGTTCTAGGTATATAAATACTCTTGACGGTGCTAGTGCAGAGTGTTCTAGCTGGGACGGCCTCTCGGTTAGATCTTAAACCAGCGGCTGCATATTAGGTGTGCTTTGGAACTCTATGAGTTGCCCAACAGATATGACCGGAGGTGCACCTTGAATGGTTGGAAATCCATGTTGCCCTAGTGGGCCCGCGGGGATTTGAACCCCGGACCTCCGCCTCGTCAGGGCGGCGTCCTACCAGACTAGACGACGGGCCCTTCCCAAATTCAGAGCTGTGCAGGACTGCCTATTAAGTTTTTATTGAAGCTCTATTCTCTACCTAGTCATCACGCGTACACATGTGCTATGCGCTCTGGTGGGGAGTCTCTGGTGGAGGGTTATTCTGAATTATTAATTACAGGGTTCTAAAGTGTTTATGGAGCCGGGGCCGGGATTCGAACCCGGGAAATAACGGGTCTCGACGGACGGTAGTCGGAAACGGCCACTGCAGCCCGCCGCCTTAGACCACTCGGCCACCCCGGCTTACAGGTAGTATTTGTTTTTAGGAGTAATAAAGGTAGTTGGCTGTAGTAGGTGCCGCCGGGGGGATTTGAACCCCCGACCTCCCGGTTTCTACAGGCTGCTTCTTCAGCCGGGCGCTCTCCCGAAGCTGAGCTACGGCGGCTTTTCCCGTATCTCCTATAGCGAACGTCTCTTTATAACTTTTAATTAAAATTGCTTTGTCTATTCTATAAAGTCTTTTAATTCAATCTTCGTGGGTATGTAGGTGTCCGCTAGGAAGTATAGACCTTTACCTGTGAGAGCCTCTATTTCAAGCTTGCTCTGCTTCTCCATAAACAGGCTTATCTCCCTTTTCCAACCCTCTGTCTTAAACCATTCATAGTTTAACAGCTCCTGCGCTCTTTTTATGTCCGTTTTCTTCGCCCTTATAATAAAGTTCCTCCTCTCACTTTCAGAGAGGTACGGTTTTTTATTCCTCTGACTGCTACCGAAGATATCCGTCATACTGACACCTAGGAATTTTGAATTCGGTGTTGCAAGCCTTTCAGACTCATACGATAGTGTGATGGATCCTATTCTAAACACACTATATATGTACCATCCATAGGGATCCGCATCGGTGAGTATGTACACCGGTAGATTGAGCTCTTCATTCAACCTTCTAACAAACCTTCTGGTAGCTCTATCAGGCTGTCCAGCGCTTGTTATTAGAATGGCTCTGTATTTCCTCCAAAAGCCAGCTCTATGCAGCTGCTGAAACACAGCATCCTTCTCCACAACTAGGACAAATTCAGCGTTAACATCGATAAATTCTATCAGATCTGGTGTAGGCTCTATAGAGTAGGCTCCGTGGCCCATTTTGCTGAGGTCTATCACATCGTCACCCGATCTAATTCTCATATCACCCACAACCTTACCCTTCTCCTTGCTAAGTATCAGCATCTCCTCCCTAAGCAAATTTACATAGACCTCTATATCCCTTAGAACAGAGTCGCTCTCCTTCTGCTCATCCCATGTATTCTCCTCCCCAATCCTGCCCCTGTGATCCCTATACCTTATGCTGTGCTTCCCACGATAGAATAGGTCTCTTATTGTAGGATACTCATTATTTATGAGAGCCTCGTATATGATCCTAGCCATCAGCATAGTCTGCATAAACTTTCTAGATTCTTTAGCATCTACAAAACTCCTCTCAAAGGTTGCAGAACCCAGCACCAAAATACCCTTCTCAGTACTGTATATAGTGTTCGATAGTGTTCTCCGTGGTATTATAAGCTTCGGCTCCTCACCAGCGAGTACAGCCTTGGCGATCTCCTCAAATGACTTTCTAATCCTATCAGCAGCCGACTGCCTGGCCTTAACGTCAACTGAGGATGTGAGCCTCCTCTCCCCATCCACAGTACCCACCACACATAGCTACTCTACAGATAAAACAATACTCCTTGGATGTGGTAGCTCCTTAATGTGCTCTCCATACCTCTTCTTCACAAGTTCAAACAGACCATCCTCTATAGCCTTTGGATCCACAGGTTCCGGATTTGATGATAGAAACGATGTAAGTGCTGAGGATACCTCGGGTATGTACTTAATTATGGTGATGGCCTTCCTCATATACTCCTCCTCCCTCTGCTTTCTGGTTAGATACAGCTTTAGAGATCTCGCAACATGCCTCACGCCCTCCTCAAGCGCGTGTTCAATTACAGGAACCTCTGCTACGCTCTCCTTGCCAACACCTTTGTAGGGTATCTTTGTACCACATATGTGTGTGAGGATGGCTATGGGAGCTGGAAACGCTATTTCATAGTAGCTCCAATCTATGTTCTCTGAAACGACCTTCCAAGAAACATCACTCTTCTCGTCATAGAGTAGGGGTATCTTATTGGCAAACCTTAGAAGCTGAGGCTCATCTGAAGGCTCTATAGCACCTCCGTACGCTAGCCCCACTTCAACAATTACTGCATGACCCTCGTAGACCACTGGCTTCAGTGTTATGGCGTCAACAAATTCAGGTTTTAAGATGCTGTTGAGCCCTATCTTTACCAGATCAGCCCCTATTGGTGATAGATGCTCTGCCCTAGGCTTTCTAAATTCGCCAAACTCCTTCAGCGCCTTAGCCATAGCCTCGAGCTCCTCCTTGGATAGCTCCTTTGGATTCTTATCAAGCTTGAAGCCGTAGTCTCGTAGGAACCTTTCAGCAATTACTCTCCCGACCCCTTGAAACTCATTAGATATAAAGTCGAGTAGCGTCTGCTCCTCTGTCTCACCCGCCATAATCTTCAGCATCTCTATATCAATCCCATGTGGATGTGGATGGGTCTCCCTAGGTGGTGGAGGTAGCTTGTCTGTAACTCGAGGATAGGTGTAGATCTCCTCATCAGGTGTTCTTAGAACTAGATTGGCATATGGAGTGACAATGGCCGTCCTCCTAACATAGTCCAGTATCTTTTGTTTAGCTCTGCCCCAATCACCCTCGACAGCTATCTTCACTATAGTTCCATGCCAGCCGGTTGTATTGGGCCACACACCCCTCTGGAGAATTATAGGTTTATTCTCCTTTACATCAATTGAAATTCTGTATGAGTATACCTTCCTAGAACCCATCGTTGCAGAAACTATCTCAGCTGGTTCACCGACCGTTATCTGACCGTAGAGAACAATCATCTTTGCACCGAGGCCAAAAAGCCCCCTAGTCTGCCTTAGAACATACTTTGAGCTGAATAGGACTCGTCCAAAGGCTTCAGGTATGTACTTCTCCGGAATTCCTATACCATTATCCTTAACGGTTATTCTGTACACAACCGGTTTACTGGTATCCCTATCAATGGACACCTCTATATTTGGTAGAATTCCGTGGGCATCAGTAGCATCTAGAGCATTCTCCAGCAACTCTCGCACAGATTGATAGAGAGCCCTAGCTGGGTTGGAGAAGCCTGCTATCTCCTTGTTTCTATAGAAGAACTCTGCAGGGCTTATAGCTCTGAACTTCTCTAGAGTGCTCATCCTTACTCAGCACCACTAACTACTAGTATATTATGGTATGGTGTAAATTAATAAGCAATGTGCTCAAATAAAAATGCTTCTAGAATAGAACTAGCTATGTGTACAGAACGCCGTAGGCTATTATTGGTATGATGACTGTTGCATCACCATAGACTACAACGCTTCTAGCACCCTCTCTAATCTTACTCCATGTAACAGCCTCCCTAGGTCTAGCACCACTCAGAGAACCATCCCACTCAACAGCCGTTGTTACATAAACGGCGTAGTCCAGCCCTCCGTGGAACTGTGCCCACCATAGTGTGTGGTGCTTACTTATACCACCGCCAATTATCAGAGCACCCATGCACTTAGCTCTGAAAGCTATATCCGCAAGCTCACTCTCATCTCTAAATACATCTATTGAAATTCTGTTGAACTGTGAAAATGTGAATAGCGCTGTGCCGAACGCTCCATCTAGAAATCCCGGAACGTAAACAGGCGTACCACTGCTGACAGCTGCCCTGAGTACCGAGTTCTCATCATCTACCCTCCTACCTATCTCCCATACTATGTCCCTAACACTGTAGGATTTACCAGCACCATCTCTACTGACAAGCTCCCCAAGCACGCTGTGAACGACCTTCTCAACTATGGGGCCGTAGTCCTTCACAGGGATGAAGATGTTGCCCAGTCTGTGCACACCCTCCCTGTGGAGCTGGATATCGTCCGAATCGAAGAATCCCTTCATGTACCTACCACCAAAGCTCCTAGCAATATCGTGATCTACAGCACCGCATGTCGTTATAACCACGTTGAATAGCCTCTCCCTTAGCAACTGTGATATAACACCCCTGAGCCCTGTGGCAATTATGTTACCAGTAAATGAGAGAATTCTAGTCTCACACTTATCTCTGAACTCCTTGATAATCTTTATAGCCTCGTAGATGTGTGAAGCCATAAATCCGTGTATGGAGCCGTACAGCTCTATTAAATCCTCCACCCTCATGTCCTTGAACAATCTTCCATCCTTGATAATCTCGCCCATTTCACCCCACCAGAAACTCTGCAAGCCTGTCTATGGATACTTCGTGCTGCTCCCATCGCTCCATATCTCGAACTAACACCACTCTTCTCTCCAGCTCCCTCTTACCAACTATTACTGCGTAGTTGAACCCTTCCTTAGAGGCGTACTCCAACCACCTACCCAGTCTATGAGCTGCTGATAGCATCTCTATCTGCACCACAACACCCTTTCTTCTAATGTCTCTCGCAATAGAGCTAATCTCAGCAAATACTGGAGGATCCTTTACTAGTAGCAGCAGTAGGACCCTTCTCCTCCTGGGTAGGGAGGGCCCCTGTCCCTGGGATGAAAGAGCCAGCATCGTCCTCTCAACTCCTACCGCAAAACCCGTGCTTGGCAGTTCCTCACCACCATATACAGCCGTCAAGTTATCGTACCTACCTCCACCAGCAATGCTTATGCTCAGCGGGGGAGCTGCCACTTCAAATATTATCCCAGTGTAGTACGCTATCCCCCTAGCAAATGCTGGATCTAGAATAACCCTGGCTCCAATAGATTTTGCAAAGTCTATATACTTTACAATACTGTCTATGTGCATCCTAAAGTCGCTGTAGACACCCTCAGATTCCAAAATACTGACTAGCGGCTGCACGTCATTGGCACCCCTATACCTAGCAACCTCCCTTACTATCCTCGCACCCCTTACAGCCCCTCTGGCCTCAAATAGCTCAGCCGCTTCATTAAACAGGCCCTTGTCAAGTAGGTGTAGGAGCCTCTCTACACTACTCTCGTCAAGGTTTGAGCGTATAGCGAGATCCCTAAATATTGCAACGTTGTTCACCTTGTATATACGCTCTTTCAAGGCTATCCTGTCGTAGAACTCCTCCAGAATCTCTATTAACTCAACATCATAGTTTAGATCATCCGCTCCTAGAATCTCTACACCGGCCTGGGTGAATCCTCTGTATCTACCTAGCTGGGGCTCATCGTATCTGAATACGTCTCCAATATAGAAGAGCCTTACCGGCTTTGGCCACGCCCTTAACTCCCTTAGATAGACCCTTACAACACTTGGTGTTAGCTCCGGTCTTAGAGCCACCTCTCTTCCTCCTTTGTCCTTAAAAACGTACATTGACTCCCTAATCTCCTCACCCGACTTCATTGCGAAAAGCCTAAAGCTTTCAACGATTGGCGTCTTTATCTCTCTGTAGCCAAAAGACTCTGCAACCTCTCTAAATACACTACATATCCACGAAATTACTTCGCTCTCGGGTGGTACGTAGTCCCTAAAACCCCTTACGGGTTCGTAGAGCTCCTTCATTGTGCCTCCCTCCTCTCTATTCTTGGAAAACTCATCTTACCAACCTCATAGTATGTGACGTCACCGTGCATATCCACTACTGATATTAAAACCCTATAGCCCTGCTTAATAGCTCTATCAACAATACCATACAGGTGTGCCGCCCTGACCACTGAATCTTCATCCATTACATAGACAAGGGTCCTCTCACCAGCTATGATGAGCTCATTATCGTAGTCTCCGAAGGTGACCCTCTTACCACGTTTTACAAGATCTTGGAATACAAAGAATAGTGTTGGATGCACTGGTTTGCTAAAGCATTTCACTATTTCAGATGCGTCTATACTATTCCCATGTTCGTCTACCACCTCAGCAGATTTCGTATTTAATAGATAGAGAGCTAGAATTGGGTTCACCTCCTCACCCTCTGTAATGTTGAAGCGTTCGCATAGCTCCGGCGGTACCCTTTTCACATATATCCTGCAGTTATTGATTGTGAGTAGGGGTTTTCCTCCACTCAATATATATATACCTGCCAACTACCTATATTAATAAGACTTTTAGGCATTAATGACCATTTTTGGTGTTACTGATGACCTCCAGGTATCCACTCAAGGTAAGAGCCGTAGAGTGGGTCAATGGAAAGGTTAGGTGGATTAACACCAACCTCCTTCCTTACGAGGAGGTGTACGAGGAGAGCGCAGACTATGAAAGGATTGCTAGAGCTATAGAGGCTATGGAGATCAGAGGTGCTCCAGCAATAGGCGTTGCAGCTGCGCTCGCCATAGCAGCTACAGCATTCAACAGTCCTGCGAATAGTGTTGATCAACTAAGAGATGTAATTCTGAAAGCGATAGACAGGCTCAGAAGAACAAGACCCACAGCACACAACTTGTTCTGGGCCCTAGATAGAATTAAAAGAGTGTCTCTAGAGCAGCACCTGGACCTGGAGGAGTATAGAAAGGCCGTCGTTGATGAGGCGCTGAGGATATATCGTGAAGATGTAGAGACAAATATAAGGATTGGAGAGGTCGGTGATAGAATTATAGATGATGGTGACGTAATACTCACACACTGCAACGCAGGCGCATTAGCTACAGCTGCATTCGGCACAGCACTGGCCATTATAAGGGTTGCCTGGTATAGAGGCAAGAGAATTAGCGTTATCGCAACAGAAACTAGACCTGTGCTGCAGGGTGCTAGGCTAACTGTATGGGAGCTTGTGAAGGAGGGTATACCGGTCAAGCTGATAACAGATAGCATGGTTGGTTACGTAATGTACAAAGGGCTCGTCAATAAGGTTATAGTTGGCGCTGATAGAATTCTCCGTGATGGGCATGTAGTAAACAAGATAGGTACCTATGTCCTGGCCATTGCTGCTAGAAGACATGGAGTGCCGTTCTACGTAGCTGCACCCACCTCCACATTTGATCTCAATTCGACAGTAGCGAGCATCGTTATAGAGGAGCGCAACCCTGAGGAGGTGAGGCGCATCCTTGGAAAGATACCCATAACGGTAGAGAACGTTGAGGTGCTCAACTTCTCATTCGATGTTACACCACCTGAACTCGTATCAGGTATCGTTACAGAGAGAGGTATTATAGAGCCTCCACTGAATGTGAATATCAACCGCGTTATTGGAGGATCTAAAAGCGCTTAACACCTCTTATCACGTCTAGAGCCCTACTGACATTCTCCTCTATAACAGTACCTGTCACAATGATGTCCGCACCTGCTTTCACTAACTCACGTGCTGTGTCGGAATCCCTTACACCTCCTCCAACTATCAATGCAGTATCATCAATACAGCTCTTTACAACCTTGATAAACGATGGTGGAATTGGATGTGGAGCTCCTGAACCCGCCTCAAGGTATACAAACTTCATCCCCATATATTTTGCCGCTAGAGCGTAAGCTGCACCTATCTCAGGTTTCTTCATAGGTATAGGTCTAGCTCTACCCATTACACTTACAGAGCTCGGCCAGTCACCTACAATTACATACCCGGTTGGAAGAACCTCCAATTTGAATCTTCTAACCAGTGGAGCGGCGTACACCTGAGCCCCTACTATAAAGTATGGATCGTCTGAGTTAAGTAGTGAAATAAATAGAATTGCATCCGCGTACGGTGAAAGCCCTGACACGCTGCCTGGGAATAGTATTGATGGTTTGTTAAGGCTGTCCACCAGCTTGGCGATATTTGTGACATCCTCTACAAACACCTGAAGGCTTCCACCGATTAGTATAGCATCTGTCCCAGCATCTGTGACCATTTCCAGAATCTTCTGAAGCTCTTCAGTACTTGAAACCTTCTCTGGATCGATAAGTGAAAAGTGCAGCTTTGCACCTCTATCAATCTCACTCCTAATGTAGTTGTACACCCTACCCCTCCATCTCAATACGGTACCCCATTACCTCCAGCTTACAGGAGTTTTAATTAAAGCTAACTCTTAATAATCTTTCTCAACCTTGTAGAAAATCCGAGGAAAACGATTTCACTAATTATAGCAACCAGAGTGCTATGGTCAAGCTCAACATAGCTTAACCTGTTCTGCCTTTCAGCAATCGCAAAACCTATAACATGATAGCAGGGGTAGTCTCTCTTCTTACCAACAAAGTTTATGATGAAATCGCTGCACGTGCACATACTACATGGTGACACAAGGTAATCCCTATCTACACCTTTAAATACGTATACCCTCAAGCCATACTCCTTATCGGTTAGGACAATAAACCTCTTCATACTGATGGCCATTAAGAGCTTACTGTGGTTCAGAAAGTGCTTTAGGATATCATCCCTGCACAACACTTTTAGTCCCACAACTCCACATGTGTGCTGATCTGCTAATGGAGGCTGCAATGGAGAATTCCTGAAACGTAAGCTTAATAAACCTATATCACAGCTATTTGTGTGAGGATGTGAAATGTCGTCAAGAAGACGTAGACAGGGACCTTCACTAGCAAGCTACGTCGGTCTAGTTAGATTCTATGAAGAAATGGAAGGGCTGTTAAGACTCAATCCATATCTAATAGTAGTGATAGCTGTAACCACATCTATCATCATAATTCTGTCCAGAATAATAATACCGATGCCCTAAACAGCTAGAGGCACAGCGATAAACTCCTGGCGGTTCCCATTATCCAACTCAGGAACGGCATCTACTGTAGACCTACACTTTACACCAAACTGTAAAGCAGATAGAATTTATTGTTAGTTCTGCAAAGGTTCTAACTTTATTGCAATAGTCTGCGGTGGTATGTAGGCGCACAACTATTTAATCTAGACAGTACATAATACCATCCGGGCCCAGCCCGTAGGCCGTAACGGTAAGGCCGAGGAAACACCGTCCTCCGTATGGAGCTGGAGCCCCGCAAGGGGCTGGGGTAATACCCCAGGCTCTGGCACAGAAACGATATGCCCACAAATCGATGAGAATGATGTAGTGAGGCCCCCTAGGTAACTAGAAGGGGCAGGAAACCTGCTGACGAGATCTGTGGAGGCAGTGAAACGGCCAGCCTCCAGGGAGTAAGGGCCACCCTGATGAATCTCCATATAAGGGGTGTAAACCGCTTAGCCAAATTCGGCCTACCACAGAAGACGGGTTATTACGGGCTGGGTCCAAACATCGATCTCCGCTCTACAGGAACCAGAGGGGTTAGTAATACTCAGTGGTGTCATATCGTTAGAACAAAATTGTTTTTGAATTTCCTCCCAGACCCCACTCTTCAGATGCGCCCAATTTACTTCTAACTGGGTCTGTGAAAATTGTTTGACTAGTTTGTATAAAGAAGTAGTGTAGAGACCAATAAGACAGGCATCTAGTATATTATAAGATAGAGAGGATGCAGTTGAAGCACAGGGGCCTCCGTCTCACGATGGTAAGGCAAATTCTGCTACTATAAGCACGTGCACAGATCTCCACCACTGCAGTGGGACAGATGTGTGCTCTACAGGAACCAGAGGGGTTCAATAATTTGACTAACATCCAACAGCTTTAACAACACATTAGTTGGTTTAGACGACTTCTCCCTTCCATATCTAGACACCGGCTTAATGAGATGCTTTTGTGCTCGAGACGGTGGTGTGTACAGTCTTTGTTGCACACTTCTAGGAATACACACACACTCCAGCTCAGGGTTCATTATAACCACGCCGCATTTACTACACCTGTACCCTTTACCCCACCCAATTTTCTCAGTTCTTCTCCTACACACTGGGCATCTC
>JANXEL010000049.1 GCA_025058535.1 Ignisphaera sp.
TTAAGGCATTTAGACAAACATTTAAAGGCTTAAGGATATTAAGCACAAATCCACTTGTAATCGAATACTATACAGACACTGTGTATCTCGATGCGGAATGGATTGCAGCTAGTGCTATTCTATGGCCTGAGTATAGCCAGGGTCCAGGACCATGGCATGTTCTAGCAGTTGCATGGCTTGCCGAAGCCGAACAGAAGCTAGCATTCTCATCAGCTAAGGCCGACAAGTTAAAGATTGAATGGATGAATCTAATAGCAGGCCCCTCGCTAGAGATACTGAAGGGAATGCTCGACAGAGCTATAAAGGAGGGCTTTATACCTTATAGGGAGTTCCTAGCTAGGTATATAACCCCTGCTGAAGCTTCAGCAAAGTACGGAAATCTGAAGAAGTGGGTTGAATCTAAGGGACACTTCTGGGTTGGAAACGGACCTTTCTACCTAGATAAGGTAGATGTTACGGCAAAAATACTTGTTATAAAGGCATTTAGAGACTTCCCAGATACTGCTGATAGATGGCTCATGTTTGCAGAACCTATGGTTCCAGAAGCATCAGTAACACTACCACTAACTGTAGCACAGGGTCGGCCAGTAGAATTTGAAATAGATGTGACATCCCATGGACTTCCCTACAAAGTTGATGATATTGTATACGTAAAATACATTATTAGGCACGGAGATAAAACAAAAACCGGTATTGCTACACCAATAAGGGATGGTAAATGGGTTGTGAGGCTCTCAGCGGATGAAACGAAGGAGTTGATTCCGGGTTCAGCAGAATTAACGGTGATAATAGTTTCAAAACTTGTGGGTACTCCAACGATAGTGAGACAGCCATTCGTAATAACAGGGGTCACTCCAACGCCTACTCCAAGGCCTACACCAACGCCTACTCCAACTCCAACGCCTACTCCAAGGCCTACCCCAACACCTACAGCGGGTACTGTGACGATTACAGTTACGCAAACTACCACTGTAACTACAACTACAACATCGTTATTTACAACTGTGAGAGCTGAAACTGTAACGACAACAAAAATGGAAAAAGTGGTGGACTGGACAACACCATCAGTGCTAGCAGTATTGCTACTAGTGGTAGGAGTAGCGATAGGCTACTTCATAAAAAGATAGTATAGAATGAGGTAGGAAAATCGTTTAATTATTTTTTGTTCAAAATGCATTTAATCCTCTTCCAGATGTTAATGCTCTCAAGTTGATATTAAAAATTTATATAGCTTGGAGAGTAAATCATGGGATAGGTGAATACTATTTATGCACCCCGTAGCAAGATATATCTTACAGAGAGGGTCACTAGCTCTCTTAGTAGTATGGATAGGGCTGACGGTGACATTTGTAGTATCTAGGTTGATGCCTTTTAACGCCGCAGAACTACTCATATCAAGATTAATTTCTCAGGGTGTTGCTTTAACTGGTGAAGAAATTGAGGCTATGAAGAAGCAGCTACTAGAGCTCTATGGTCTTGATAAGCCTGTTGTCGAGCAGTATCTAGTATTTTTAAGGAATTACATGGTAACGGGTGAAATGGGACCGTCATTCGCATTCTTTCCAACAAGCGTAAGGGATGTTATTTCAAAGGCTCTTCCATGGTCACTACTCTTATTGATAATGGCTTCTGTTGTTAGCTGGTTTATTGGAAATGGTATAGGTATCCTAGCAGCTTTAACCAAACGTAGGAGGATTTCAAATATATTAGAGAATGTTGCAATAGCTTTTCAGCCTATACCATTTGCAGTATTGGCAATATCGTTCTTGATATTCTACGCACTTGTCCTAAAACTGCCAATACCAAGCGGAGGCTACATGATAACAGGTTCTCCCGTTGAAATGCTTTTGTATATGTCGAGAAGGGCAGCATTTCCATTGATGATCTTAGTGATGTTTGGATGGTTTGGAAGCTTTGTTAGCATGAAGGCCGTAGCCCTTAAGATGCGTGAGGAGGACTTCATTATATATTCCTTCTTACAAGGCGCGCCTACCGGCTCTATTAGATATATGATATTTAGAAATTCAATATTACCACAATTTACAATTTTAGTTCTAGGACTATCGAGGGTTTTCATAGGCTCCCTCCTCGTAGAGTACATATTTAACTATCCAGGTATAGGATACATACTACAGGGAGCTATAGCGAATGCTGACTATAATCTAATGCTTGGTGTGCTATTCTTTGCAACAATAGCTACTGCTGTAGCTACATTCATTTTAGACCTGGTATATCCGTTGATAGACCCAAGAATTAGATATCCTGGACAGGGGTAACAGGTATGGCGTATGTCTATAGGTTTAAAGAGCTCGCTCTAAGACCAAAGTTTCTGATACCATTGACGCTATTTACAGGTCTATTGGTGTACGCATTCATATACACAGCTACAATAAATATAAATCCTGGGAGATGGTACTATGCACCGCCGGCACAACCACCAAATCCATCTTACCCCTTTGGCACAACCTCCATGGGGCAAGACCTATTTCTATTGGTGCCCATGGCCCTCAGAAATACCATAGTTATAAGCTTTGTAGCAGCCGTAATCTCTGTACTGATAGCATGGGGCATAGGCTCTACAGCAGCACTTTCATCAACAGTAGCGAGATCAGCGCTGATGACACTGGTTGATATAGTATGTGTACTACCAGGTCTACCGCTGCTTATGGTGATATTCTACACATGGCGGGACCATCTAACAATACCTCTAATAGGTATAATAATGGGTTTGATAGGCTGGGCCTTCCCAGCGAGGGCCGTCTATGCAATGGTATCCAGCCTACGGCAGAGAACATTTATATATACATCATACTTCTCTGGATTGGCAATATATAAAATCGTTATTAAGGATTTCATTCCATTTCTACTGAGATATCTAATGATTAACCTCGTGAGTACAATGACGTGGGCGATAGGCAACGAGGTGACAACATCTATATTTGGAGCCATGAAAATGGAGGAGGTAACCATAGGAACTACTATACATTGGGCCATGTACTACCAAGCAATACTTTTAGGCGTCTGGTGGTGGCTAGCTATACCAGTGGTCTTCCTAGTATCATTCGTACTATCGCTGTACGTACTCATGGTAGAGATTGATAGATATATATTTGCAAGGGCTAGGGTGACGTGGGGATAGAGATGCCGAAAAATATTCTCTCAGTTGAAAATTTGAATGGAGGTTACGAAGTATTTGTTGGAAGAAGAAGAGTGTTTGTGCATGCAGTTGACGATGTAACTTTTTCATTGCATAATAATGAGGTCTTGGGTGTTGCGGGGGAGTCTGGCTGTGGAAAATCGACTCTGGCTAAAATGATCTATGGTGCAATAATACCGCCTCTCCTAGTAAAAGGTGGCAGTATATCAATTACGACCAAGGGAGGCGAAGTTCTGAATATAAACAAGCTTAGCATCGATGAAGTTAGAAGAAAGATTTGGTGGATAGAAATATCATATATACCCCAGAACTCTATGAACGTGCTAAACCCTTTAAAACGGATAAAGGATCAGTTTATAGATGTATTTAGATACCATGGCATTAAGATGGATAAGACTGAAACGGTAGAGCATCTAAGGGACACGCTGACAACGCTGGGCCTCCCTCCGGAGGTTATAAATGCTTACCCTCACCAGCTCTCTGGTGGTATGAGGCAAAGAGTGGTTATAGCGTTGAGCCTTGTATTCAATCCACGAATAATCTTGGCAGACGAACCTACAACAGCCGTAGACGTTGTTACACAGAGAACGATTCTGTCACTGCTTAAAGAATGGCGTGAAAATAATAAGAGTTCACTAGTACTGATTTCACATGATATGTCCGTTCATGCGTACATGGATGATAGAATTGCAATAATGTATGCTGGGAATGTAGTAGAACTGGGCAGCTCACTTGATATATTCAAGGAACCTCTACATCCATATACAAGAGCATTGATAGAGTCACTAATTAGAAAGGGAGACAAATCGATTAGAAAGGGTTTAGCAGGTCAGCCACCAGATCTCATAAATCCTCCCCCAGGTTGCAGGTTCCACCCCAGATGCCCCTATGTAATGAATATCTGCAGATCTGAAGAACCAGTAACAACGTTCTTGGATAATGATAGGTACGTGAGATGCTGGCTATATACGAGCTCAAGGTGATGCGCCTATGGAAAATGAGAACATGTTAAAAATAGAAAGTGTTACAAAGTTGTATGGCTATGGGATTCTAGGACTAAAGAAATTTAAGGCGCTAGATAGCGTGTCGATGAATGTAAATCTCGAAAGGCCAAAGATTGCGGTACTAGCTGGAGAAACTGGTAGTGGTAAGACAACTCTGCTTCGCATAATCATGGGTATAGTAAAACCAGAAATCGGTAGGGTTCTCTATAGAGGCTATGATATCCATAAGTTGAAGGGGTCCACTGCTAGATGGTATAGAAAAGAGGTGCAGCCAATATTTCAAGATCCTTATGAGGCCTTTAATCCCCTTAGAAGGGTTGATTCCTACTTCTACGATACCGTAACCAACATCTGTGGTATTAAGGATAAGGATGAAATTATGTATAGAATAGATGAATCTCTACGATTTGTCGGGCTGAGCCTAGATAGAGTTTCCGGTAAGTATCCGCATGAATTTTCGGGGGGCGAGCTTCAGCGAATATCTATTGCGAGAGCTCTTCTAACTACCCCCAGAATACTACTAGCAGATGAACCTGTTTCAATGCTCGATGCTACACTAAGGGTAGGAATACTGAATATATTGAAAGACTTAAAGGAAAAATTGAACATGATTATCATTTATGTAACCCACGATTTGTCAACAGCATACTATGTAGGCGATGATATATCTGTCATGTACAGAGGGACCTTAGTTGAGCATGGACCTATATCAAAGGTATATCAGGAACCGAGACACCCATATACCAGTGCGTTACTGAATTCAGTGCTCGAGCCAGATCCCTCTCTTCGTGATAAGTATCCAGCAGTAAAGCCTTCATCATTGGAGCTAAAGGAATTCTTAATAGCAGGGTGCAGATACGCTAACAGATGTCCGTATGCTAAAGAGATATGCTGGACTACACTACCACCATATATAGATGTGGATGGTGTGAATGTAAGGTGCTGGAAACATCTAGATTATAAATTGTAAGTAATGAGTTATAAGAGCTGGCAAATTTTCACAGATGTACTAAATTCAAAAATTTTTTAAGATATCTAGGTATGGAGCGTCTGTCTAAAGATCTATACGATCCTTAGAGCATAAAGATGCTCCCAAGGCTTAGGTAGAATTTAATTCTAAACAGATTTTAATTTGATGCTATTTACCTCACCTATAGAATTGATAAGCAATGAATCCTTTTAGAAAGCTCAATATATTGACTAATATTCCAATTCTACATGAAACCACTTCACCACCTCTTAATTGAGGTGCTATGTCTCTACTGTCTAACAATATCATTGGAAGCTAGATAACCTTTTAAAGGGGAGCAGAGATAGGTAGTATGATGGGATGATGTAACATGAAACCAAGGTTATTTGTGACTAGAGAGCTTTTTCAAGATGTAATTGATAGGCTTAGGAAATACTATGAGGTTGAGGTATGGGATAAATACCAACCACCACCGTACGATGTACTCCTTGAAAAGGTTAAGGAGGTCGATGCACTTGCTTCGTTATTAAGCGATAGAATAGACTGTAATTTACTACAGCAGGCTAAAAAACTTAGAATTATTTCACAGTATGCCGTAGGGTATGACAATATCGATATACAATGTGCAACAAAGCTGGGAGTATATGTAACCAACACTCCTGGTGTTTTAACAGAGGCTACGGCGGAGCTTACGTGGGCTCTTATACTTGCTGTTGCTAGAAGGATTGTTGAATCTGATCACTTTGTTAGATGGGGTGAGTGGGATAGGCTTAAAACAGGTTGGCATCCGCATATGATGCTGGGAATTGAGCTTAAGGGTAAGATACTTGGTATTGTTGGACTTGGGAGGATAGGGAGTAGGGTTGCTGAAATAGGTGTAAGGGGATTTAGTATGAGAGCAATTTACTATGACACCTCAAGAAATGAAAAAATAGAGAGGGAGTTAGGCGTTGAATACAGAGATCTAGACACCCTCTTAAGTGAAGCAGATATAGTATCAATACACGTACCACTAACTACTCAAACGCTACATTTGTTAAATGAAGACAGGCTTAAGAAGATGAAGAAGGGAGCCATTCTTATAAATACTGCTAGGGGAGCTGTGGTAGATACTAACGCTTTAGTGAAAGCTCTTAGGGAGGGCTGGATTGCAGGCGCAGGGTTGGATGTATTTGAACAAGAGCCGCTACCGATGAACCATCCATTGACAGCGTTCAAGAACGTTGTTCTAGTACCACATATAGGCTCAGCTACATATGAGTCTCGACATGCGATGGCAGAGCTCGTGGCTGAAAATCTGGTAGCATTTTATGAGGGTAGAGAACCGCCAACGCTTGTGAATAGGGAGGTGCTGAGGGTAAAGCCGCCGGGATTCAGATAGGTTTTTTGGTCGCTTTTAAACAGCTGTATTTTTAGCTCATCTAAAGCCACATAGATGCTCTACTATCTTCGAATAGAGTTGTGGAAAGGCTCCTGGTCTAGGAATAGCTTCAATATAATTGTAGAGTAAAAACTTATTTCCTTAATCTTGACTAGTCTTCTCGGGGTATTTCTATGAACGGTATTAGGTGCGTTGTTGTTGGACTTGGTAGAATAGGTAGAATACATGCAGAGAACCTTAAATACAGAGTTGAAGGAGCAGAACTCGCAGCTGTTGTTGATATTGCGGAGGGCATCGCTAAAAGTGTTGGTGAAAGTTTGAGGATAAGGTGGTATACGGATTATTTGAGGGCTCTGGAGGTCGAGAAGCCTGATGCAATTATCATAGCAACACCTACTCATCTGCACAAAGAGAACATTATCTCTGCTGTTAAGTATGGTGTCAATGTATTTGTGGAAAAACCCTTGGCACCCAACTTGTCAGATGCTATGGAGATATATAACATTGTTAAAAGTAAGAGCGTACTATTTCAGATAGGATTTCAAAGGAGGTTTGACCCAGTGTATCGAAGAGCTAAGAGCTTCATAGATAGTGGTGGCATAGGGAATCCTGTTGCCTTCATAGCTGTGGTTAGAGATCCTGAGCCTCCACCATCATGGGCCAGGGATCCTAGAATTAGTGGCGGTATGTTTGCTGATCAGTTATCACACGACTTTGATATAGCACGCTACTTGCTAAACGATGAAATTTCAGAGGTTTATGTTGTTGGAGATAGTTACATGTATGATGATATGAAGAGCCTTGGCGATCCCGATGCTGCGGCAATCTTATTTAGAACCAGGAGGGGGTTGCATGGAACTATACATGCTACGAGGAGATTTCCATACGGATATGAGCTCAGGAATGAAGTGTACGGTTCAGAGGGAGTAGTGTACATCGGGACAAATAGGGACGAAAATATCGCATACGGAACAAAGCAGGGCCTGGTATACCTGGGAGCACCATTCTTTGAAAAAAGGTGGTCAGACGCTTACCTAGAGGAGCTAAGAATCTTTGTACACTCTGTACAGAACGGTAGGGAACCTCCAGTAACAGTAGTAGATGGGGTTAGAGCAGCCCAGATAGCTGATGCATGTTGGCGCAGCTATAGAGAGAAGAGACCAGTCAGCATACCAACAAGTTGATCACTTCATAAAATTCAAGCAGTAAAAATTTAAATATCTAATGCATGGTCCTGTTATGTGGTAAGGATGCATGTCTCGTATGAGAATGTTGGCAGCAGTCCTCCATGGAAATTGGGTTCCTAGGGCTGGATACACACCGTCACTTGATGAGGAGAGTGCAAGAAAGGCTCTACACGGAAGTAGGGTCTGGAGAAATCCTGTGCTAAAGCTTGAGGATGTGAAGAGGCCGGAGGTAGGTCCTAGGCAAATTCTGGTAAGGGTAAAATCTTGTGGTATTTGTGGCAGTGATGTCCACATGTACGAGATGGATGAAGAGGGATACATGCTGTACCCTGGTATGGTTAGGCTACCGGTTATCATAGGCCACGAACTGTCTGGTGTGGTTGAAGAGGTTGGTAGTGGTGTTACGGAGTTCAACGCTGGGGATGCTGTTACCCTTGTTGAAATGTGGTATTGTGGCGAGTGTATAAGCTGTAGGAGGGGTTATTTCGATCACTGTTCTAATCTTGAGGAGATGGGCTTTACCAAGGATGGAGGGTTTGCTGAGTATCTCGTTGCAGATGCGAGATATGCCTGGAAGATAAATACCTTCAGAGAGATTTACAGCAGCGATGAAAAGGTTTTTGAAGCAGGAGCTCTCGTAGAGCCTTTTAGTGTAGCGTATAAAGCCATATTTATTAGAGCGGGCGGCTTCATGCCGGGAGGCTACGTAGTTGTCTATGGTGCTGGTCCTATAGGACTTGCCGCAGTAATGCTATCCAAGGCTGCTGGTGCTGGTAAAGTTGTGGTATTTGAAACTGTTCCAGAGAGAATGGAGCTTGCAAAAGCTGCTGGTGCGGACCACACATTAAATCCTATAGAGCTTGAGAAGAAGGGTGTATCTATACACGAGAAAATTCTGGAGCTGACTGAGGGTCAGGGAGCGGATCTACAGGTTGAAGCTGCAGGATATCCACCACTAATCAAGGAAATGCAGAAAGCGTTAGCTATAGGCGGCAAGATAACTTGGATAGGTAGGGCGGATCGAGAAGCATCTACATGGCTTGAGTACTTCCAGATAAGAAGTGCACAGATATACGGCTCCCAAGGACACGTCGACTATGCACCATTCATGTGGGTTATAAGAATGATTGCATCTGGAAAGGTAGATCCAACAAAGATCGTTACAGCAAGATACAGGCTATCAGATATTATTAAAGCTATGGAGAGAGCAAGACTTAGAAAGGATGCAAAGATACACATAAAGCCATAGAGGTTGTGGTGAGATATATGAAGCCATTGAGTGAGAGATGGGGAAGACCCATACTGAATCGCTTTGGTAAAAAGATCTACCTAGACCAGATGACTACAAAGGAGCTTGAAGAGAGGGTTAAGGAGAATGACATTATATTCCTTCCAGTAGCTTCAACCGAGGCTCACGGACCTTTCGCACCACTTGGTGAGGACACGCATATAGGAGTGAGCATAGCTGAAAGGGTGTGTTACGAGTGTGGGTGTACTGTAGCTCTACCTATAGCCTACGGCAGTCACCCCAGCCACCACTATGGTTTGCGAGGTACAATACCTATAAGAGCTACAGTGCTGATAGAGTATGTTGCTGATGTGATTAAGTGGCTCTCTAACGCCGGATTTAAGAAGATAATTGTCTGGAATAGCCATGGGCAGGAGTACGTCCTTCCAATAGCAAAGGATGTGGCTATTGTGGAAAAAGAGGTGCATGCACTCATACTAGTTACGAGCTGGTGGGCATGGGTTCAGGATATTCTCAGAAAAGCAGGAACAGGTGAGGAGATAAAGCCTGATTTGAAGTTTGAAGCACCATTCATACATGCAGATGAGGTGGAGACCAGCGCAACCATGTATGTTGTGCCCGATCTCGTCGATGTAGAGATAATGAGGAAGGAGGGTGATTGGGGGGTGAAGAGGGTACTGCCAAGAGAGTACGTCAACACGGCAGGTAATGTCTTTCCAGATAGACCCTTTAACTGGTACGATATAAGCGCACTCCCAGAGCTGTACTATTACTCTAAAGGCTTTGTTGGATGGCCAAAGCATGCGAGTTATGAAAAGGGAGAGGTGCTCATAAGCAAGGCTATTGAGAGGGTGGTGGCATTTGTAAACAAGCTGAAGGAGCTCTACCCACCAGGTGTAGTGCCAAGGACTTGGATAGATCGCGGAGATATGAACTTTGATAAGCCTAAGGAGTACGTAGAGCCAAGAAGTGGCTAGTAGAACACCAACCCACGTTTTAACAGGTTTCTAAGATGAAGTTTTCTGCTGTCTATGCTTTAGAGAAGGATATACCATTTAGAGTAGGCATACAGGCACCTCTACGTGAAGCTCTAACCACTCTAGTGGAGCTGGGTTACGATGGTGTAGAACTCCACATCCCAAATCCATTTGAGGTGGAGGTGCACCCCCTAAAGAGAAGTGTAAATGAGTTTGGACTAGAGGTACCTGCAATATCAACTGGGTTATCCTACATAAAGTACGGCTACAGCCTATCTAGTGGTGATGAAAGCAATAGGCTGGCAGCTACAGAATTCTTTAAAAAATACATAGAGGTTGCCCACCATCTAGATAGCAGAATTGTTATTGTAGGCACCGCTAGAGGGAGGTGTAGTGGGGATTGCAATTCCGCTAAGAGTAGGCTGGTGAATTCACTGAAAATACTGGGAATCTATGGTAGGGATATGGGTGTACAGCTGGTCTTAGAACCAATGAATAGAAGGGAGACTGATCTAATAAATAGAGTTAGTGAGGCTATAGACATCATTAAGCAGGTTGATAATGTGTGGCTTCTTCTAGACACTTACCATCTACTTATTGAGGAGGAGGACGTCTACGAGGTACTTCAGAACTATGGAATGTACGCAAGGCACATCCACGTAGCGGATAGCAATAGACTTGCACCGGGCTTGGGAGAGCTGAGGTGGGACACGATTCTTATGATTTTGGGCAGTATTGGCTACAATAAGTACGTAAGTATTGAAGCCTTAATGGAGCCCAACTATAGGATGGCCTTGGAGATTGCCATAAAGTCTCTCAAGATTCACTCTAAGAATCTGCGAGGTGCATAGCTAGAAGATACGTGTGCTATAGATTGTGAGAAATACTTACAATCTGATCTACGGAATTTCATGCGAGAAAATGCACCATAATTCCAGGCGAGGCGTTCTTGAACACTGTAGTTAGAACAACATCCTGCATTTACTGCAGGAAGTATTTGCGCAAAGCTGAGCACCGTTATTGGTTCCACACTTAGAAATGCAACCTGCTCTCCAAAATCAAATTTGCCACCTCTTCATACGATTTAGGACCTTCCATAGGACCTCTCCTAGTAACCTTGATTGCTGCAGATGCATTGGCAAAAACCAGGATTTTTTCCAAGCTCCAGCCTCTCAAATACCCATATATGAAGGCAGCATTAAATACATCTCCAGCCCCAGTAGGATCCACCTCGCTAACAGGGAACGCGCGAGCCTCTGCAAAAACTCCCCCGCTGGTTAGCGCTATCGATCCCCTTCGACCCCTCTTAATAACGATAACCTTGGGCCCCAAGCTAATCAATCTATGAGTGGCTTCACCAACATCGGTGATGCCCGTAATGGATGCAAGCTCATCCTCTCCAACAAGCAGAATGTCGGTATTTCTTAATATTGGGTAGAGCGCCTCTCTCGTTTCATCAATGGATGCAAGCTCAAGCCTAATGTTAGGGTCAAGCGA
>JANXEL010000095.1 GCA_025058535.1 Ignisphaera sp.
GTGGTCGCGGGTTCGAATCCCGCCGGCGGCTCCAACATAAAAGTAGTACTTGTTCTCTAAACAGAGTATATGCTGAATGTTTAATACCCAATGACCTATACTTTAAAGGAATTCAAATCTATTATAACTAATTTTACTGCAAACTCGAAGTGGAGATACCTCTTTAGTAATGTAATAGCTCACTTAAGCTAATATTAGAGTCTGCTCATAAGGTTTAGCACAGCACACAACATTAAAAACCCACCTAGCTTATTTTGTTATAGAGATTTTCATTCTATCTTAAGATGCTTTAGGCCTAGAACTTGTTGATTAGAGTATCACTATGAAGGGTAGGTATACGAGCATATTCACTATAGTTACAAGTGCTCCTGCTCTTAGAAACTCTAAGAACGATACTGTTTGACCACGCCTTTCTACCACTTCAAGCATTATTATGTTTGATGCTGCTCCTAGTTGTGTGAAGTTTCCAGCTATTGTTGCAGCAGTTGCTAGTGTTATCCATGCGTTTACATCGTAGTGTGTGTACCCTAG
Source organism: Ignisphaera sp. (assembly GCA_025058535.1). GTDB lineage: Archaea > Thermoproteota > Thermoprotei_A > Sulfolobales > Ignisphaeraceae > Ignisphaera. The sequence continues at coordinate 532 of JANXEL010000095.1, forward strand.
GCTATGCATATAGGTTATGAATAGACGTGTAAATGGTACGTTGCTAAGTAGCTGGCTCAACAGTATAGATGTTGCCGATATCCTTAGTATATCGCTTAGACCAGACGATCTAGAGGGTAGAAGCATGTTTAGCAGTGGATTTAAGACACCGCTCCTCCATATTCCTTCCATAGTTATGAACATGGTTATAAAGAAGAGTATTGTGCCCCAGCTAACCCTCTGTAGAAGTTCTCTTGGATTTTTTACTAGAATGTACATAAATGAAGCTACAGCGAATGGTATGAAGCCTCTTCTTGATATATGTATGAAACCTGCTGCTTCAAGAAGATCATTGACTACAAATATTAGCACTGTTAGCATGAACAGCGCTATTCCTAATAATGCTTCCCTTTTATCTCTTATCATTTCCGAAGGTACTAAACCTACACCAATCCTTCTATTCTTAATTTTGTAAATTTTCAACAGTATAAATGTCGTCAGAAACAGGTTAAGCACAGTGGGAATTGTAAGCTTCTTCAAAAACAGAATAAATGGTGTTGGTATACCAGATGCGGAAGAGATCAACATGTTCTGAGGATTACCTACAGGAGTCATAACAGAGCCTATTGTTATAGAAAATGCGGTTAGTATCAGAACGGCTTTCAATTCCACTCCAAGTGCTCTAGATATAGAAATGGCTATAGGTACCCCCATCAGCGTCAGCGCATCGTTTACGGTGAAAGCTGATAGGATACCGTAGACAAGGCTCAGTGTAAAGAGAACACCGTAAACTGATTTAAACCTGATTAAGAACCAAGCTGCAATTGCGTCAAGAACCCCTGAGCTTTCAAGTATGGAAACAATGCTGAACATTCCTATCAAGAATAGGAGAACCTCCACATCAACTATGTGGTCAATCTCGTCAACGGAAACAATCCCTGGGGTCAAAACCATTAGCATGGCAAAGGCCATAATGCTCCAGACAGGGAGCTGAGGTCTTCTGCTCCTAGCTACCAGCATACTAACGAGATACACTATCACAAACAATCCAACTATGTATTTAACCATATCCATATCAATTTCGCCATCAGCCATAATTGCATGTTCGTAGAATATTCTTTTTTCGCGATAAAAAACTAGCGGAAAGTAAGTTTATTGTCGGGTTAAAAAACAACAATCTGATATAGAGAGGCACTATACTAGACATAGGATCATGGACTATGTAGAGTACGTGGAAGTGCTACTGGGGGTATTAAGCTCCCTTGGATGCACTAGGATTTAATGATAATTCATTATATCCAGCAGAGAAGATTAACAATTCAATGCAAAGTAATAGGGAGATGTGCTAATCAGCATTTTCAAGAGACATTGCAATAAATTGGAGTGTACCAGGATCTTTCTCGTGAACAGACATGGAACCCCTTGAAAGCACTAGTGTCAGCTCTTTTATACCTAACCCTCCTTTCAGGATATGCGTGACATATATCGCATCCAGCTGAAACTACTTAAGGATACTCTCAACGAGATCGTTAACACCCCGTTTTGAGTAAAATTTCATGCTTATCTATACTATTTTGAATAAAGCATTAAATTATTTTGCAGAAGATTAGGCCGTTAAAGGTCGAGTTTAGAAATTTTAATTACTACAACTTAAAAGCTTAGGTCAAGCGGTCTGGCAATGATCCAAGCAGTTGAGCAGTTAATTGTGTGTGATGCTATTATGTGCTTAGTTTGCAGATGTGTGAGGCTATCTCTCTAAGGCACGCATCAACATCTTTTGAATTAAGAAGTACCGATTTTGCTCCCCTCCTCCATATGTAGATCTTGTCATTTTGATTATTCTCATTAGGAATGAGTTTTATGACTATGTCCGCTAGAGCAGAGAATATTCTGCTCAATTCATCACTAATCTTCGAACCTATGCGGACAACTAACTTTTGCTGCTGCTTAAGTGCATTTATCTGGTTATAGAGGCTTGACATGTATTCTGGCAAATCCCTCT
>JANXEL010000087.1 GCA_025058535.1 Ignisphaera sp.
GTGAGTAGCATGAAGAGAAGGATGCAGGCTATAGTGGTGGCTATAATAATAGTGCTTCCTATTACGATAAAACCAACCTATGCGTTCGGGGCACAGTCTGAGGGAAACTTTGAATTCGTGGCAGTAGTGTGGGGTTCGCCAAGCTCTCCTTCGTGTGTCGGTCCAGGTATGCAGACACGGTTGCTAACAGTTGTGCTAAAATACAATGGTAGTGACATGGTTGCAGGGCTTAAAGCAGAGCTCTATCTACCGTGGTACCTTAGGGATGCTATAAGTAAGTCAAATGTGGCCGAGTCAAAGTATACGGGGGTAATAACAAAGAACCAAGTGGTTGAGCTGAAATTCTGGATAGATGTAGAGGAAGGGGCGCCTCTGGGAGAGTACGAGGGTGATCTAATACTCCATGTGTATAGAAGTGGGCTGTGGTTAGAAGCAGATAGGCTAACCATAGATATTATTCTTGCATACACAGATAAAATCTCTATTAAAACAAAATCGCCTATCAAGGTTTATTCAGGATACTCCAATCTAACTATCTACATAGAGAATTTAGGAAGCGGGTATTCTTATGGAGCATTGATTAAGGCTTCAACACCACTGCAGCAGGTCTTGATAATAAAGTCGGATATTGTCGTAGGGGATATTCAACCGAATAGCATTGTAGGTATAGATATCCCCATCTATGCATCTCCATCTCTCATTGGAAGCCTAGTGCCACTATACTTAAGGATGGGCTACATAGATTCGTGTGGCTTTAATAAAACATTCAGTACAATAGTATATCTCTATATCGAGCAGCCAAAAGAGCCACAGATCACAGTTAAGATAACTCCAACAACGCTCATAGCGGGTGTGAAAAACGCTGTAAAGATCACGGTAGCTAATACTGGAACTACGGTTGCTAAAGGGCTCACATGATGCTGGTTATCGTTACGGAAAGAACTAAGGAGATAGGGACTATGAAGGCTCTTGGTTTCAAAGATAGAGATATACTGGCTCAGATAGTATCTGAGGGTCTCTTAATCGGAATATTCGGAGGTGCAGCTGGTATATTGACGGGAATAGCAGCATCATATATCCTGCCAAGTTTGGTAGGAGTAACCATGTCATCATCTAACCCGGCAACTCCATTACGTGTAGGAAGATCGAATCTACTATCTTCTGCACTGCACCTCTCTTATGAACCGTATATAAACCCAATTATAGTATTAGTATCACTCGTGCTAAGCAGTACTAGTGAGCACGATCTCAAGTATTTACCCAGCTTGGAGAACGGCTAAGATGGACCCCGTTAAGGCACTACGGTATGAGTAAAACCAAAATTGCAGTGCGTTTTGTACGATATGCTATTTCATGCAGTATGCTAGACCTGAACCACAGGTGATGTCTATGCATAAAAGCATAATTATAGCATTAATTGTGGGCCTAACCACAGCCATAATTTGGCCCCTAGTAGTGTACTTAGTATACCCAACTCCTCCAGAGAGTATCGAATCTGTTATCGAGATCAGTAAGGATGATTTTCCCCATTATGAAATGCCTAGATTTCTAATAGGCGTTAGAGGTCTTCTAACACTTAGGAGTCCAGGCTTTAGAACTAGGGGAATACCCATATCGGTACATCACCGCATGGTCTTCCTCAGAACTGAAGCAGGCGAAGTAATCATTGTCATGTTCATGTCTAAATACAGATCTGTTGATAGAGAACATGAGTTAAGCAGCAATGAGCTAATCAAACTCATCAGCAGCAATACTACACTGAAGGGCCACATATTCCTAACTAGAAGGGGTCTAGTACTCATACCAATTGAAATTATCATTGAAAATAAAACATTTATTGCTGTACCACCATATCGTTAATAGGGTGCACAATCAGTTTGCATGAAAGATGTTGTTGGTGAGGTCCTGTGAACCTATACACAGTGCTACTCTTAATAGTTGAATTGATTAGCGTTGCATCATTTGCATACTTAGTGATACTATTTCTTAGGGTGTACAGGGCATTCAAAGCGGAGGGCATTCTAGTTTATATAATGTTTACTCTTTTTCTTCTCCTAAGTCAGCTCTGCGGAATGCTATCACTTATTATACCTGATAGTAGAGTAGCAGCAACCCTCTACGTAGCCGCATCATCTCTAGCTATAGCAGGTTTTGTATTGCTCATTCCGAGCTCCAATAATACGTTTGTAATTATACCCATTTTAGTTTCCTCACCAGATATATTAGCAGGGGTATTGTCCACTTTAATTACTCTAAAACGCGCAGCAGGTAGGACTAGATACTTCCTAGCTCTACTATCAATATCATATTATATTAGAGGAGTGAGCACACTAGCAACTGCGGCTCTAGGTCCACCCTCACTAATACTGGTTTCAGAAGCCATGAGGGCTACAGCAGCAGTGCTTCTATCACTGCACCATACTGTCCAGGTACTAATCTATGGGAAAGAAGAGAAGTAAGCTAGAAATATTATTTGATGTTATTGAGATACTATCCAAAGAGCCTGTAAACCCTACTAGGCTCTCAATGCTAGTAAACATGCCCTATGATAGACTTAAGAAATTACTCGATGAGTTGGTAGATAAAGGAATAATTGGGTATGAAGAACAGGGAAGATCCAGAGTCTATGTGCTTACGCATCGAGGGTATAGACTTGGTGAAGAATTGAAGAAAATCAGAAAGGTATTGGAGGACTACGGAATACTAAAGTAGTGCTTTTAATGAATTCACAAATGCCAAAGTTCTATCACATAATAGTTTACAACTACGAACTCAACATCTAATTGATCAATAACTTGATTGTACGAAGGAAGGGATTAAAGTTTTTAAATCTTAATCTACATCTAATATTTCTGAGAAGATGAGGGAATTAGACATGAAAAGGTTTAATCTCATAGCACTCATAACGCTAACCTTGATTTTGGCAAGCCTCACAGGATCTGCACTTCAAATGGAAGTATCAGCGCAAGCTGCACCTAGAGGACCTTGGGTAGACGAAATTACATTCATAATGGAGCCTGACGCCGCTAAGGCGCTGGACATGCTCAAAAAAGGTGAAATCCAAATATACTTTGATGACTTCGGGGATCCAGCACTCTTTAAGGACATCAAAGCAGCCGGGCTGAGGTACATAATGTCGTATGGACTCTACTATGAGATCACATTCAATCCATACGGGCCTGAGTTTGCAACTGGTGATCTAAACCCATTCAGTGTAGCTAGAATTAGAGAGGCTATGAACTATATAGTTGATAGGGATCACATAGTTAATGAGATTATGGGCGGCTTGGCCGTGCCTAGATACACAGCAATAGCACCCAGCTTTCCAGACTATGCAAGATATGCGGACATCATGTTCGAGATAGAAAATGAGTATAGGTACAATTTTGAAAAGGGTAAGGAAATAATATTCGAGGAGATGAAAAAGCTCGGGGCAGAGTATAGGGATGGTAAGTGGTACTATAAAGGAAAGCCTCTTGTCATAAAGTTCCTGATAAGGATTGAGGATGCTAGAAGAGCTATAGGAGATTATGTATCTGCACAGTTAGAGAAGCTAGGATTTACAGTTGAGAGAATGTACAAGACTGCTAGGGAGGCCTCACCGATATGGATCAGGGGAGATCCAGCTAAGGGCGAATGGCATCTGTACACAGGTGGGTGGATAACAACAATGATATCAAGAGATGAGGCTGATAATTTCGGCTACTTCTACACACCATTAGGAAGGCCTGAGCCATTATGGCAGGCATACAAACCTGATCCAAAATTCTATAATGTTTCGGAGAGGCTTTGGAACAGAGAATTTACAACTATCGAAGAGAGAGACATGCTTATGAGAGAGGCATTGATTCTCTCTATGAAGGACTCCGTAAGAGTATGGTTGGTGCACCTAACATCAGTATGGGCCTCAAGACCTGAAGTTACACTATCATATGATTTAGCAGGTGGATTCTCAGGCTCTAGGTTATGGCCATATACAGTAAGGTATAAAGATAGAGCTGGAGGGGCAATGAAGATAGCCCTTCCCAATACGCTTGTAGAACCTTGGAACCCAATAGCGGGCACCAATTGGATATTCGATTTGGCTGTTGTTAGAGCTACCAGCGATCCTGGTGTTATGCCAGATCCATATACAGGGCTATACTGGCCAAACAGAATTAAAAAGGCTGAGGTGTACGTGTTAAAGGGGCTTCCTGTTGCAAAAACTCTCAACTGGGTTGATCTGAAGTTCGTTGATAAAATAGAAGTTCCGTCTGATGCTTGGTACGGTTGGAACTCATCGACAAAGCAGATGGAGCCTCCGCCCTCTGGAACAACTGCAAATGCTAAAGTCGTCATCTATTATGAAGATGACCTGTTTAGAAAGGTTAAATGGCACGATGGCAGTCCACTAACCATAGGAGATATACTGTTGCAATTTATACTAACATTTGATAGAGCTGATAAAGCAAGCCCCATCTACGATGAGGCGTACC
>JANXEL010000017.1 GCA_025058535.1 Ignisphaera sp.
TGATTAATAAATATAACATCCTCATCTTTAGAGGCAGGGTTAAAATTGATAGAGATATTATATCCGCTGGTGAAAGACTCAGAGTTTTAGCTAGATATGGAATTGGCTTAGATAATGTTGATGTTGAGTATGCTGTTAAGAAAGGTATAGCAGTTGTAAATGCTCCAAATGCATCATGTATAAGTGTGGCCGAACTAACGATGGGCCTCATACTAATGATATTTAGAAACCTCTACGAATATATTAGTCTAGTTAAACTAGGTAAATGGCCCAAAGGCGCCTTTGTTGGAAAAGAGCTGTATGGCAAGAATATAGGTATAGTAGGTTTCGGAAGGATTGGCAGTAGGGTTGCAAGATATGCAAAGATATTTGGAATGAATATCCTTGTGCATGATGTAAGAGATGTTTCTAGAGATATTGAAAGACTGGAAGGTAGGCAGGTGAGCCTCGACGAACTTCTAAGGCAAAGCGATGTGGTGACACTTCACGTGCCTCTCACACCGCTCACCTACCATATGATTGACGACTACGAGTTATCTCTTATGAGGAATGGTGCTGTGATTATCAACACTAGCCGTGGTGAAGTAGTAAATACTAGAGCACTCTTAAAGCATATAGATAGGCTTGGTGGCGCCGCTCTCGATGTTTTGGAACAGGAGCCTCCCAAGGAAGAGCTATACCAGCGGTTAATATCCCACCCAAGAGTTATAGTAACGCCACACATAGGTGCTGAAACTGTTGAGTCAATGGAGAGAATAGCGGATGAGCTTCTACATAACATACTCGATGCAGTGAAGTGGCTATGAAGTACTTGACCCCAGGGCCCGTTCATCTTCCTGAAGCCGTCATACAGGCCACTGCTAGGCAGCCACACTTTCATAGAACAGAAGAATTTAAGAAGGTGCTTAGAGATGTTGTGGATAAGCTGTCTAAAGTAGCATATGGTACACCAATTATAGCCCCCGGCACCGGAACTTTTGCTGTTGATATGATGGTGTATAACTACGTTAACCCCAACGAAAATGTTGTTGTTCCAGTTTATGGTGAATTTGGTGAAAGGTTGGCTGAGTCAATAGAGAGTAGAGGTGCAAATGTATACAAAATTAGGTGGTCTATTGGTGATGTGCCACCGCCTGATGAAGTAGAGGACCTTTGTAGGAAAATCCGCAATGTAAAAGCTATAGCCGTAGTGCATAATGAGACCAGCACAGGGGTGACAAATAGATATATTGAAAAGATGCAGAGCATTGCGGATTCGGTGGGTGCTGTACTACTCATTGATAGTGTATCAGCTTTGCCCGCTGAACCAATAAGGAGTAAGGTAGATGTTATTGCAACAGCGTCACAAAAAGCATTTTTAGCAATACCAGGTGCTGCCATATTGTTTATCTCAAGAGAACCTAGGTCAAACTATCCCATCCCCCCATCGATGAATCTGCATAAGTATCTAAAAATGCTTCCTAGAAGTGAAACACCATATACACCCCCGGTAAATGTTATATATGGACTCAGCGCCTCACTCGACCACATACTCAGCATCGGTGTAGAGAGGTACCATGAGATGCATAGAGAAAGAGCTGAAATTCTATATCGAGACATAAAGCTTGAACCTGTACCTAAGAAACACTATATCAGAAGCTATACAGTTACAGCATTCCATACGGATAAGTCGAAGGAGATCATATCTGAGCTAAGAAGGTACGGCTATGTGATAGCAGGTGGAATGGGTGAAATAAGGGATAGGTCGATAAGGATAGGCGTTATGGGAGACATCACTGCAGATGATCTAAACAAAGTAGTTGAGGTAGTGAATAGAGTTGTTGATAGATAGTGATCTATGTAAACTCTGTCTGATATATTCAAGGTCTATGGATCTAATAACACTTGGCAAAAGCAGTGAACTATCAAAACTACTTAAATACATCGCGGAGCTCATTAACAAAGAAGCTAGTAGGACAACCATATTTACAGAATCCTATAACTATATAAAGAATTTACTAAATTTGTCTGACCCATACATTCACACGAAAAAAAGATTAACTGAAGTAGGTAAAAGGATTGCAAAGACGGTAAGAAAATACGTAGCTAGTAGGAATTGGGATCTTCATACAGCAATCAAAATTTCTGCAGCTTCAAATATTATAGATACCTCTGTTATCGGCTATGAACCTAAAGACTTAGATAAAGCTTTATGGGATGAACCATCCATAGATGAATACAGAGAAATAGCAAGGGATAAGAAGATAGTAATAGTTCTTGACAATGCTGGTGAAGCTGAGATAGACCTTGTTCTAGCAGAAACCTTCCTAAGAAATGGCTACACTATAGCTATAGCAACTAGAAGAGAGACATACGAGATAGATGTGACATACAATGATATAGTAGACAGAGCTCTAGATCTGGACATAGAGGTCATAGTTACGCCAAATAATATATCACCCATAGCCTACTTAACAGATGGCTTTGCAATAGTTAAAGGAATAGCGAATCTCGAAGCTTATATAGAGTTAGGTAAGATAGAAACCCTCCATCTATTTAGAGCAAAATGCACAGTACTTGCAAAAATATTTAATGTCCCCAAAAACGCTTCACTAATTATAGCTGGTAAAACAGTAAAAAATGCAACAAAATAGACACCTGCTTAAAAATATTTAAAAATATTGTTTTTTGAAAAAGTTTTGTTTTTGGGTTTAGTTTGTTTATTCTATATTACTTTCTTTTTATTATGTATCCTACTGCTATTCCTATTATTAGGAGTACTACTGCTAGTAGTGTTGTTGTTG
>JANXEL010000018.1 GCA_025058535.1 Ignisphaera sp.
GGTTTGAAAAGAACAGAAAACGTTTAATTGAAGATCTTAGCTAGCCTAACATGTCACCAAGAACACTACTATCCAATTTAATTTCTATATATACTACTAATTAGCAAAAAGTGTATCAAGAGTTAGTGTCTATGTGCATTACGTATATGGGGTGTAGGAAATAGAGATACACTATTCTGTTTTGCACTAGGGGGTACTGCTTCTGTGTTTGACTGATCAAAAGCTCATACATATGGAGCGTATATGTATAATATTGATGTAGAAACCTGCTAAGATAGGGCAATTAGATTAGCGGTGCATTACAATCCTCTATATCGTTGAATTACTAAATAGCAATCTTATAGGAGCAGATCGATTTAATAATGGAGAGTAGCTGTAGAAACTAGCCCGGCTCTAACTATGGGATTTGCCCCGATTTTCTACTAGATCATTGAAAACCTCAACCTGATGAAAGTGTTTAGGTTTTTTAGTAACCTCTTACACAACTATGATTGGTGTTAATTCATTGTTGAAAAGGTTGAAGATAGCAGCTTTTATTCTAGCCTTTAGGGAGGTCCCCATACGTGTTCTTAAATGCTTGAGCACTCAAACTGTTAAGCCTAGTAAAGTGATCATTGTAGCAGCATATGAATCTGCATGTGTGCAGAGATTTTCAGATCTTGATATTGAATGTATTGTGATTCCCCCAAATTTGAATCTAACTGTTGGAGAGCGAGTGGGTATATCACTATCTGTAGCATTTAGAAAGATTAGAATAGAGGGTTACGACTATCTACTAAAGCTTGATGATGATGTAGTGTTTGATGAACGTTTTATTGAGGATAATGTAGGGAGCGGCTATGATTTGATGGGTCGTGGTGCTGCTATGATTATAAGAGTTGAGGTATATTTAAAATTTTTTAATCATCAATGGCCTATAAACCCAATAGACGATACCTATGTCGTAGACACTCTTCTAGCAGCAGGCTATAAAGTACTGCCATGGAGTTGGATTAGAAGAGCAATTCCTATAAAAGAAGTTCATGTTAGTGTAGAGAGAGAATTTTTGGCAGGTGTAAACCTGTACAAGCTAGGCTACCCATTCACAGTAGCTCTACTAGCGAGCTTCTCGACACTGATAATTAGAAGACGTTCAATTACTGGATACATAGCTAGAGTTGGTGGTTATATAGCAGCTCTCATAACAAGACCTTCAAGATACACAGCATATGAACGCATATCAAAATACAAGCGATATGAACTAATGATCAAACTAAAAAATTTGATTCAAAGACTTACGAAGAGATATCTGATGATGTAACACCCACACTTAGTAGAACTAGAATCAGTGTGGAGAATTAGGCTAGAGATTAGAGATTTTGATTAAAATATTATGTGATCTACAAACGCACCATGCATTACGACAGCACTGTATTTTTACAGCATCACATATTGCATTCTATTCGTAATTTCACTCCATAATAGTTAGAAAACTATATAGATTAGAAATTAGAACTATATTAAAGAATAGTATAGGGGGTAGCACGTTACTTGCAAACAACTGTATTAGTTTACGAATACATAGCTATAATCATTACTATAGCGAGAATTGCATACTCTAATCAACATATACACTTGATAGTATAGATTAGATTCTTTTAGAGGTAATGCGATTTTAGTCCTAGAGCAGCAAAGGTATCCATAGTATTAAATGTGATCACATAGAGAAGCTGTCAATTAAATTCGATTGCAGAATCTCTATATATCATGACTCTACTGGATGTGCTATGGATATGCTGAGAGTGTGTACTTGATACACGACTGCCTCTACATCATATCACGCTATGTCTAGGAGTTGCTTAATTGTTATTCTCGTGATAAGATCTTCAATTTAGAGTAGGAGGTATTAAAATGAAGAGTTACAGTGTTGGAAGAGGATACTCTAAGGAGAGAAGGGTTTTCAAAATAACTGTGGATTAGCATGGGGTGGAAAGCATTACCAACTAGTCTAAGAAGTTCATAGATTGATTAAAAACTAAAAGAATAGCTAAATGTTTTAAGAACCTTTAGACGACTCTATCCAGCAGCACAGGTATTTAATGGCATAGAGCTATTAATACTAAACCCTTTAAATATCTTGACACTGTCTATATAAATGGCTGTAAATATCTATTCTTATCACGCAACGCTTTAAAGGGAATACGCTACATTCTTGGCAATACACCATTCTGTTTACTGCGTAACTTTAAAGCCGTAGTTAGCATAAGAGATATAATTCTAAGCATTTCAGAAGCTGGTAAACAGTAGGTTTAGAATCGAGGCTAACTTAAATGCAAGAGCTAGTACATCTCTAATTAAGTTTGAGAACTCTAGTAGTTGTTAGCGGTATGGAGATTGTATTGTTATATGAATCTATCATGCGTAGCGTATTTCAGAGACATTATTGAATATGGAGATGCAAAATTCATGGATTTGTAGTCCAACGTTCTAATCAATTATATATTAGCGTGGAAATGTCTAGAAGTTAAAGTTTTAAAGTTGAGTCGTAATAGGTGCTTGAAGATTGGGTGAGAGCTCCGATTATCTACTCTGGAGATTGTGTGCATAATTCCAAGTTAGTTAGGATCTCACTCCCAAAATTCCTGCAACTACTACGCTATATTCTAGATGCACAACCACTCAAGATTAGTGAATACTTTGAGCTCTACAATGCTATAGTACTTCGACTTGCAAAGAGATCTACTAAACCTGTAATTAGAAGCTATTATTCAAGTAGAGCTAGACTAGTTAGAGCATTAGATGGCTCCATCTTTTTCCTAAGACCTAAGACTCCTGATATAAATATTGTAACCGCTGAACGCTATGAGCTTAGTAATTGGTTTAAGCCTCTAGCTAAGGGTGTTGTTGTGGATGTTGGAGCATATATAGGCTTCTACACGGTAAGAGCTTGTAAGTCTGCAGATCTAGTTATTGCAGTAGAGCCTCTACCACACAACTTTGCCGCACTTAAAATGAATGTTGAGCTGAACTGTAGAAACTATGAAAATGTAGAGCTGGTTAATAAAGCAATAGGTGCTTCTAAAACCCGGCTACCGATATACATACCAGTAGAATATCATCTATATGACTATTCAGCTGCTTCATTGAAGCAGAGGGTAGAAAAGTGTTTAAAGTATATGGTGGATGTTGAGCCTCTGGATGATATTCTGCATGAGCTTGGTGTAGATCGTGTTGATCTTCTTAAAGTAGATATAGAGGGCTATGTCCAAGAAGCTCTCCCTGGAATGATAAACACTTAAAAATACAAGGCACCTCTTCATAGAGTTGCTGGGGAGCGATGTAATAGCGTATAGGTTTTTTAAAGCTCTCGGTTTCAAACTAATCGATAAGCGTGGCCACAACTATCTATTCAAAAGACTGTGAGTGGAATGGTGGCTCCACGCAAAACGTAATACCATAACTAAGTGCCGGTCGTCACAAACCTGCTACGCTAAATAGATGATTTTCAGGTTGATGTGTGCTTCTTGCATAGTGCTTTACTATATAGGCTTACTCAGTCAGTGAGACATGGATGTTTTGAGATCTAATTTATCTGTGGATGAGTTCGATTATGTTTATGATTTTCTGGGGTATGTCACTGGGTTTTGTTGCTATGACCTTTACTCCATGCTTTTTTAGTGTGTTGATGTAGTCTAGATCTTGTTTTATTGTGGTGTAGAGTTTTATGTAGTAGAGTTTTTGTGTGTATGGTGGTAGGTCTGCTACTTCATAGCCTGCTGTAATGGGGGTTACTATGTATGCTGTGTGCCCCTTTAGCTCTATGGTTTTCAGCCACTGCGTAAGAATTTCAAGCTTCTCTCTACTAGCTACTCTAGTGAATATGAGGATTAGTGAGTGTTCTCTGGGGAGGTTAACTGCTATTGATCTTAGAGCTGTGGGTAGCCAGCTGTAAACCTCCCCCTCTTCAGTGCAGCTGATTTGCGATAGTGTGTTGTAGACTCTTCTAAAACCTGCTAACCCTGTTAGTGGTCTACCTGATAGTATGCACCCATTCTCACTGTATACTGCTGCTGAGATTAGATAGCCTCTTCTAGCTAGATAGCTAGCTATAGCTGCTACAATTCTTGCACAGTGTTCAGCAGGTGTCTGTCCTGGTGGACCAAACCACATATCTCTAGATGAATCCACTACAAACAGTATGTGTTGATAGGATTCTCTCTCAGCCTCTCTAACAACAAGCATACCACTATAGGCAAGAAATCTCCACACAATCTTCCTAAGCTCATCTCCAGGCACATACTCTCTAACATCATAGAGCTCAACACCCTCCCCAGGAACTCTACTCTTTGCAAGACCAGCAGCTCTAGTATAGACCCACAGCCTCCTAACAACAGCATAGTCAATAGATGGTGGAATGGATACCCTAATTGGGTGGAAAACCTCTGTAGCAGAGCTTCTAAACAAGCCAAAAACATCTCTAGACACCATGTAGAGAGGGCCAATAGTATAGCTACCCACTCTACCACTAAACACAAACCTAAGCTTAATAGAGCTCTTTGGAGGAATTACAGCTACACCTGCACTACTCCCACCAACAAGCCTTAGAAGAGAGCTGTAGTGGAGGCTGTACTCAGCAAGAGCTATAGGAACTAAGGTGGGATTTCGAATTGTGTACACAATCTCTACAGGTGATCTATCACTCTCAACACCTCTATACACATCTACCTCCAAGAGTGTAAGAGCACTAGTGGAGAGCTCAGCATACACCCTTGAAAATATGGCTATAGATAGGAGGAGTAGTGCTACACCAAGTAGAGAGGGGTCGATAGCTATGGAGAGCGCTATGGAGAATGATGATATGATGAGTATGGATAGCAGTCTCCTGGTAGCTGAGACCACCACACCAGACCACCCAGGCCATGCGCATTAGGTGGATTGGTAGGGTAGTGCATACTGGAGTATTGATGAGCCTACAGCATTCAGCATGGCTTCACCCTCACTAACTGCACGCTTTACTACCCGCCCCCAGAATACTATGGGTGGCCATAGACTCTTTCTCACAGCCCTCCTATAGTACCTATTCATAAACTTCCAAAAGCTACGGCTCTTCTCAACACCAGTGTACCTCCCAACGACATCTGGAAATCTAGCATCATCCAAGCCCACACCAACCAAACCTCTAAACACTGTATCAACCATTGTATAGAGGTTTATGAAATCTCTTGAATCTAGCTTTATCCTACCCTCTAATGCTGCTCTCCTCAGCTCTGGAGCCACATACAGCTCAATCTCCCTCTGCTCCGCTAGAGGCTCATCCCTCGAAGTGGCTTCTCCCCCCTTGATGGCGTAGAGCACTACTACTGCTAGTAGAGGTAGTGATACCCACATTGCATAGCCTCTAAATACCTGTGGAAGCATCCTATCAATAAATGCCACAGCTGGTGGAAGCCATACAGCTGGGTGTAGAAGTAGCAGCATCTGCACCATGTATATGTAGAGTAGATCTTGTGGAGAGAGCCCTGCAACAACTCTAGCCAGATCTCTAGGATCTGTGGATGAGCTGTGCATAGCATCAAAAACAACAGCACATGATGTAGAGCCTCCACACAGGTAATCCAGAAGATCCTCTGCAAATCTTCTGTAGATAGTTTGATTGGATGCTAGAACCTGGTTTAGAAATATAGAGCCATCACCAACCACAGCAACATCTATTCTATCACTAACCCTCTCAGTAGAGGCTACACATACACCTGATCTAGCAACCAGAGATCTCTGTAGAGATGAGGCTCCATCTACAGTGATAGCAGATTCAACAACACCTATAGCTACACCACCTAAAACCTCAGAAGCTAGATCCAGCTTAATCTCATACCTTCTATCGCTAAGCACTATAGTTGCTGTTGGGTGAAAGCTGAGATCTAGAGGATCTACCAACCTATTACCGAGAATCCTTATAGAGGAGTTTAGGTGGTGGAGTAGGGTATTCGATGTGGTCTCCTCATCAGCAATAAGAATGGCTGTGCTGCTACACCTCCTAAGAAGCTTAGACACTATAGCCCTTGACTCATCTAGGGTAACTGGATGTGAGGGTGATATAATTGCATAGATGCAGCGATCACCTTCAACTCTATCCAGATCATCCAGATTTAGAGCTGTCCAAACTCTGTACCTTGTTTGTGCAGTCTGGTACAGTATAGAGGCTCCATAGGATAGAGGATTAAGTGGGGATGAATCAACTGGTATCTCTAGTCTTGGAGCTCCCTTCTCGACAAGAGCAATGAGACCTACAGCTAGTAGAGTCAAGATAACTGCTACTGGTACTAGCCTACCTCTTCTCTCTTTCAGCATCAACTCCATAGACATAGGCAGCCAGCCTAAGTAGGTATAGACTTGCAGAGAGTAGTGAGAAGCCTACAAGCCCTGTTAAAAGTGATGTAGCCACCATAGCCCTCTCCATGTAGGATATAGACCACATCAGTACGTATATAGAGAATGCAAGTAGTGCTAAACCTGCTGTGAGTAGAGGTGTAAATCCTCTTAATCTCCCTACAGCTCTTCTAAAGCTCATGGAGCTACACCCAGGAATCTAGACAACAGCTCCACAAAATTGAGTATGTAGTGTGCATAGTTTGTGTAGGAGGTGGCTACAACTCTAGCTAGAGAGTTGAAGTCGGGGGATGTTATTGCTGCTGCAATAGGTGCTCCACCATCTACAGCTAGCTTAACTGCAGCTGTGTAGATTAGCAGTAGTAGAGCTACTGCATACACAAATCTCCCTCTAGTTAATCTAAAGGGTATTTCAAGCCCCACCACACGGGAAATTATGTGTGATGCTATCAAGAAAACCACTATGTTGAACAGCACATCAAGTACCGGCAGTAGCTGGAGTTGTGGTAGAGAGGCTGCTAGCCAAGCTGTGAGATTGGCTAAAGCAATGGTGGAGAGAAGGCTCAGTAGTACGGGGTAGAAGGCTAGTGAAGCAGCAAACACCATAATTCTTGTGAAGAATGGTTTGAACACCACATCGAGTTCCACCGTATTCTTTAGGTATTCTAGAGATGCAGCTCTAGATGGAAGAGTGAATAGTGCTACCACAGAGCCCACACTCTTTACAATACTCACTGCTACAGCTACAGATGACACCACTACCACTATTCTAAGGATGTGGGAAGCTCCTCCCATCCAAGAAATACGCTGAGCAGCAGCCTCCTCAAGCAGGCTGATGAGGTTTGCAAAGTACCCTCCTATGTAGTATAGAATTGAGATGGATAGTAGTGTAAGGCCTGCAAGCACTGCATAGGTCTTCACAACATCCACGCTCCTAACAATAACTGAGTATCCTCTTCCCACCCTAAACGATGTTGTGAAGCTGTCTAGAAACAGCATTGCAAACAGCCCCACAATACCTATCCACGGTACTGAAACTGTGTGTGAAGCTGCTGAAGGCATCATCAGTACAGCAATGGTTATAGAGTACAGAAGAGTGCTTCCAGATAGAGCTGTCAGAAGTGCGGAAGCACCTCCTGCAACAACAGGAATGATCTCTAGGCTCAGAGGCTCTGTTTTGAGATTCACTATGATTGTCAGCACACTCTTGATGAGATCCCAGAAGACTACCAGTGGTGCTATGTGTAGCACAAGCTGCAGAATTCTCTTAGTGTTAACCATACCCTTCCACCATTCTGCTGTACACTCTAGCAGCCTCATCAAGAATGCCGCTATCTCTCCTAAAACCAAATCTGTAGAGCTCGTAGAGCTGTGTTATCCTAGTGAACATGGTGTACGTGGAGGGGTTGACTAATTTACCCACTGTGCCCAGGTACTCTCTATGTGTAGCAGACTCAACTTTCCTAACCTTTGATAGGCGCTCAACGTGCCTAACCGCCATCCAGTATATCGCTATGGGGTCTAGACTACCCTCTCCCACAGGTTCAGCCCTGCGCCCTACACTGCGAAAGCCTCTGTACATCCTGTGGAAGCAGGTGGTGGTCATCCTACCCCTAAGCAGAAGAGCAAGTGGAATGCACAGTGCAGCCATGGATACGGCTAGCACTACGGATAGGTCCAGCTGAGCTGGTGTACCTATCGATGGTAGCGGAGGGGCCTGGGGGAAGCTGAGAGGTGCTGAGGACGCTGACCCCTCAATATTAGGTAGGCTGGGTACAGACTGGGGGAGTGTCTCTAGGGGTAAGGGGGTTTTAGCTTCAATGAGCAACTCTAGCATTGAGTACATCCTGCTGGTTATATCCGGTGGAACGACCAGCCCTCTCTCCCTGTATAGATCGGATAGCGCATTCAGAAGCGATGTGTAGTCCTGCACATCAATGATCCCTAGGCTGTATAACTGGTCGGCATACTGTAGAATGCTCTTCAGCTCCTCAATATCGAGGCTCCCCTCCTTAAGCATTTCAATCATTTCATTTAGCTGTGGATCCCCAACTCTACCCAGCACCTCATCCCCTGTAGCACCAAAAGCTGCAGCCAATCTACCTGCTGTTTCGTGGTCTATCGCCCCAAGCCTCTCGAGATTCTCTATAGCCTCTCTATAGCTAGCAGATCCATTTATCAGCTCTTTCAGAATTGACAGAATGGTGGTGTTCTTCAGAATATCTTCAGCAGATGGGCCTCTTGTGTATGGAAAGTTTGGTGTGTGCCTTGCAAAATCCTGCGAATACACACACTGTGCTGTAATAAGTGATAGAATAATAGCAGCTACAATTCCTAAAAATGCTTTGCACCTCAAGGTGCCGGCACCTTGACTTTTGCAAGTACATCCTCTACAACTCTACTGCTCGACACCTGCTGCATCTCATACTCCGGCCTAAGTATGATCCTGTGCACAAGTGCGGGCTTTGCAACAGCTTTGACATCATCTGGACTCACGTAGTCCCTACCCTCCATGTACGCCCAAGCCTTTGAGAGCCTCAGAATTGCTATACCAGCTCTTGGAGAACCACCGAGCCTTACAGCCGGATGGCTTCTAGTCTCCTCAACAATGCTGGCAATGTAGTCCAGTACAGAGTCGTCAACCCTAACCTCATTTATTCTCTCCATCTCTTCTAGTAGCTGCTTCTTGGTTATGACTGGCTTGAGGGATTCTATAGCACTCTCAATCTCCCTAATACTCTTTAGAAGCTTTACAAAACCACTGTGTGTGGGGTACCCTGTGGTTAACTTTACAAGAAATCTATCCACCTGAGCCTCCGGAAGTGGAAAGACACCCTCCATCTCAATGGGATTCTGGGTGGCTAGCACCACAAAGGGCTCCTCAAGCATATAGGTCGTACCCTCTATTGTTACCTGCCTCTCCTGCATAGCCTCTAGAAGAGCTGATTGTGTTCTCGGTGAAGCCCTGTTAACCTCATCAACAAGAAGAATATTGGTGAATATAGGGCCCTTCCTAAGCCTGAACTCACCACTTTTTTGATCGTATATGTAGAACCCAATGATATCAGTGGGTAGGAGATCAGGTGTCATCTGAACCCTCTTAAAATTGAGATCGAGAAGCCTGGCAATGGATTTAGCTGTATAGGTCTTAGCAACACCTGGAACACCCTCAATAAGGGCGTGGCCACGTGCAAGAAGGCACGCGAGAACCATCCTAATCTCGTACTCCTTCTCAATGAGAATCCCACCATCAACTAGAATCCTAAGAACCTCCTTAACAAATGACACTGCATTCTGCACCTTACAGTAGGCTGCATGGCTGAGGTATATAAATTTTTTAATCAACTCAGTGGTGCACCACCTATCACAAGTGTGGAAGTGCTAGGAGCTGTATATCTAGTGCTGAAAAACAGTGCTCCTACGGCAGTAAATCACAAATTTTCCAATTCACCATAGTGTCCTCATTGACCAGGGGTCGAACGACTGCACAAACTATCATCCTCTGTAGAGTCATTGCTGAATAAAATCTCTAGAGGTCTGTCGACTCTGGATTTTGCTATTCATCCAGTTTGATTCCCACCTACTCCAGTCCCTTGCTTGGCCCTTCCTGAAATCCAATTGCTCTTTGAGCTCAAACGCTCATAATCTGACCTTCAAGCAGAACAGTGCATCTCTAATCTAAATAGCTGTTCACCATGCTGCTGAAAAGTGTTGTGCTTTGAACCCACCACTTTAACTTAGAAGCTACATGGCTTGTTCACAGTGCTACCTGCTGGCTGCCTCAGAAACTATATCCAGGCTTAGAGTAGGGGAAGCGGGGGTGCGTCTCGTGATGTAAATGCTATCTCAAAATACGTTCCTCTGCAGTTGTTTTGAGGGAGTTACAGTTCTACCTAATTAATGTAGAGGCGCTTGGATCTCTCCTAAAGCTTATACACCTAGAGTTGGTAGGCCTTCCTGTTACTTACCAGCAGATTGGCCAAGCCGCCACGGTCGGAGCACCACTCTCCCCCTCTAAACCATTGCAATATGTAGACCAGCCTTCCTTCTACACAAATGTAGGAGGGTGATGAAGTGATGATACTAAGTTAGACCTTTTTATATAGCTCTATCCTAGCACTCTTTAGCCCTAGAGGTCTTAAGATGTACTCATCCCTCCATGCACCGTCAACAGTATAGAATGTTTCTGGACCTATCCACGGTGGATCCTCTTTGTGGAGTGGCCCAAGAACATTTCTTAGAGTACTGACAAGTAGTATCCTAATCTCATTTTCACCACTCCTAAAATGCTTAGTCACATCTATACCTGCTGATGTGTGTATGAGTTTACCCACCTCAGCACCATTTACATAAACCACGGCTAGAGCTGCACTAAGACCATCTATAGCAAGTAGAGCTGTATCGTAGTCCTTTAGCTCCACATAAATCCTCTTGCTGAGCTCAATCTCACCTGCATAGAATGTATAGCCATGTCTGCTAAGATCAAGTTCTCCATTAAATAGAACAGTGTGGATTTCACGAGTAATGCTGGAGACTCCATTTGCCCCCTCCTTAACACCAAATTCACCTAAAATGTACACAGGCTCTATCTCTGGCTCCAACCCAACAACCCCTTCCAATTCAATGTGATTTAGACCTCCCCTAATCATCTCATCAACACGGTACCTCCTAAAGTTCCAGTCTATCCATTCACCCACATCTCTCAGAAGATCTATTGTTTGACCATTCACTCTCGCAGCTCTATACATACTGGGATTCTCTATAACTAGATACACAGATCCCTTTGGCATCGACTCTACAGTGAACTCAAATCTAAGCTTATACCTTGTACCAAAACCTCTAGAGACAACTGCTTCACGAACCTTTGGCAGCGGTTGGAGATCACTCCACTCACCACCCTCTATAGAAACCCTGGCATAGTCCATTACTAGGGTATTCAGATCTCTCCTACTAACGCTCCACTGACCATCGAGATTTATTTCACCAACCTTTCTAACCCTAACCTCCTGCTTAACCACCGGTTCACCAGGTCTAAGCACAAGCACCCTAGATTCAACAGGTTTGAGCACCATCTCAATCCACGTCCTACCATCGCTAACCGCACCAAAACCTTGGTGCACATCACCAGAGAATGGATCCCACTCCTCAACACTGTATCTTCCCTTAACCCCTATCCTCACACTGTAGCTCTTCCCCCGACTAACGTTAGCAGCAAATACAATCCTCTCATCTCCAACAGCTCTACAGTGCACAAGTACACTCCCATCAGCATCATCACTCTCTACAACAACATCACGATCCACTGTTCTCAGTATATCCAGCAGATCATCAAAGGATTCTACCACCCTTATACTACTCAGCACTTTGATAAGCTCAGGGTTCTCAGAACCATCCACAAGCTTCGGTGTGGGCTCTAGAGCCACTACAGTGCCACCCAAATCAATGAATCTTCTTAGGAGTGATAGGGTTGATGATGCTATGTTTATTGATGGTGGTAGCACTATAATTCTGTACCTAGCCTTCCCAACAAAAACCCCACCCTCTTCAACCCTGCCGTGCCTAGCCATTATCATCTCATCACCAAGCTCAAAATCTATGTGCATCCCCACCATACGTCTAAGCAGGTCTAGAAATATGTTGTCGAGCTCCCTCGCCCTAGATTCATTGATTGGTGTGTAGGTGCTCCACACACTTGAGATTGGATGTATTATCAGCACATCAACAATTCTGGACCCCTGGGAGAGTAGATAGCTCAGCCTAGCAAAGTAGTCCTCTATCAATCTATTGTATCTCCACCATGGTTGACTCCAGTGGAGATTCAGACCATAGTCAGCCTTTCTCCTACCCTTCATTGAGTACGGTACCAGGTGGTGGTTCAGCAGGTTCACCCCTAGAGCGTAGAGGAAATCACCAATCCACTTCCTATCCTCAAACGTTGGATAGTTACCAAGAACACCATACGTCTCACACAGAACCCTCTCCTTTCCAAGCTGATTAGCGACGCTAGCAACCTGTTTTACTGTTAGTAGAGATTTCCATACCTGGTACCCCAGGTGGTCTATACCCGGTACATGCATGTACTCGTAGTGGGGCATTGCAGCACCAACAACGAGCTGGGAGACGAGTGTATCCTCAGCTAGGTAGTGCCCAGTAAACTTCAGCCCGCGCCTTTCACACCACTCAAACACCTGCTTCGAAAAGGACTCTACAAAGAGTAGAGTAACTGTTCTCCAGTAATCGTATCTAGTCTTTGTGTAGCTACCGATATCGAAGAATAGCTCTGGGAGCCTATCTAGAATGCTATAGCCATTTATCTCCTCAAAGTACTCTGGAAATCCATCTGTCCACGGAAGTGCAAATACAGGAAATCTCCCTCCCCTTGGGGGCACCGTGAGGATCCTTCTAGACGGTGGTATCTTGAACTGGTATATGTTTGGCTCATCAGTAAACACACCAGGTACTACACAGCCTATGTACTTTGCAAATCTATCGACATAGGGTTTGTAGGCAATCTCTAAAAACTTTCCAACAGTCTCCTTATCGAGAAGGTCGACATAGGAGAAGCCAGAGTACCAAACATCACCGACAGGTGCAACGAACCTTACGAAAGTTAGGTACAGGTAGCTACTATCAGCCTCAGGTCTACTAATCCTTTCACACATTTGAGGAATCCACAATCCATCCGTGGTACACCTATAGATGGCTACAGTATCAAAGCCATTGAAGCTCTTAGTGTCAGCTATCATTACGAGAGACTTGTATCTGTATCTATCACCGAGTGCGGGTACATATCCTCCAGCGAAGCCAGATGGCCACCTATCCTCATCGTATATCCACACAGACATCCCCCTTCTACCAGCCTCCTCTACAACTGCCTCAAACACCTTGAACCACTCCTCACTCAGGAAGGGCGTTACAAGGCCCTCCCTGGCATGGAAGAACACACCGCCGAATCCAGCTTCATCGAGCACTCCAATCTGTCTAGCAGCCTCCGCTGCATCCAGTAAATCGTTTAACGACCAAAACGGTACCCCTCTAAAGCTCTTAGGAGGGCTTCTAAACAGCTCCCTACTTAGCACATAGAACCACCGAAACCTATCACACAACTCCTACCTAAATGTTTATTTGAAGCTGTGAAGATCTGTGTTTTTAAGGCTGTACCTTTCTACAACTACATCTGTGGGATCCTTTGCTGGCAACCATTTCCATCACCATGATAACTGTATCAATGCTTGTGACCAGTCTGTACCACCTCTACCTTACCACTGGTTGGAGTAGCACACGTAGCAGCACTTCAAACAGTGGAGAGCTCCAGGGCAGCGCATTTTCAATTATAACTCCTATAAAGGACGAGCCTGAAGAGGTTGTTGAGAGGTACCTGCAGCTCTTCACAAAGCTTATAGAGTCGGTTAAAATATCCATAGAGTGTATTGTGGTGGCTGACTATAGGGATGATAGAGCATTTAGCTCAATAGTCACCATGCTATCAAGAGCTAGCCCAGGTATAGTTGTTGCTAGAAGGTTGAACGGTGCTGGTGGTAGAAACGGTGCTATAAACGATGGTGTGAAGCTATCCCTAGGCGGCTGTGCCACCTTCATAGATGTGGATGCTGAGCCTTCACGAGAGGCTATAGAGTCTATGGCTGGATGTAGAAACGTTTGTATCTCGTGGTGGAGAGTGTGTGATAAGGGGAAATCCAGAGCATCAAAGACAATTGCATTCATTACTGAGTATGGGAGTTGGCTGTACTACTGGGCTAAATCAATGAAGAATCTCTTTCTATTCCCTCTTGGAAGTGGAACTGTTTTAAAGAAAGATCTGTTTACATCAATAGGCGGGTTGAGAGCAGATGTAATACAGGATGATATATGGCTGGGGACACAGCTGATACGCAGAGGAATCCATCCAGCACTAGCTACACCAATTTGTGTAGGCGCTCCGAGAACGCTGGATGCATTTCTAGTACAGCAGAGGAGGTGGGCATATGGTGCAACTGATGTTCTCAGAAGGTTCTGGACACACATAGTGGAATCACCAGCCCCAATTCACATTAAAATTGATGCTATACTCTACATAATTCAGCCAATTGTGGCTGCCCTAGGCGGCTTCGGACTACTACTCTCAGTAGCTTCAGCTCTAGTTGAGGTGGTTCATCTCAGTGCACATCACACTGTACTGGTGGCACTACTCCTGCTCTCCATGATTTTAGAGGGCACAGCTGTAGCTAGATTTCTAAAGTGGTCTAGAGACCCCTTTTATGATGCTCCCTATATAGTTGGTAGAGCTTCAGCGCTCACTGTAGTTCTATCGATAGACACCCTACCATATGTTGTAGCAGCCCTAGTAGGTGTGAGAATACCATACAGAGTGACGCCAAAGATGGAGATGGAAGGTACAGTACCAGCAACCGTAAGGATTGCCGCCATAGCGTTCACAGCCTCGATGATCATGTCAATAGCAAGGGGGAATGCCGTAGCTGCCATAGTAGCAGCACTGGGTGCTGCAGCTACGGTGTACACAGCAATTAGGCTGAGGTAGCGCATAGCTCATTGTACCGTAGATGGCTCTTCAACGCAGAGTGGCGGGTATGTACCCAACTTGGGTAGCAGATGGTTGTACACAACTATGGCAAGGCTACTGTTTCACCATTTGTGAACTGATTCGTGTGGTGCGCACGGATGGCCTGATGCAATGTTTTTGCAAAAACAGTAGAGCTGGGAATCACTTGAATTTCAGCTGCTGTACTAATCTATATCAGAAATGCTGAAACTGTGCCTAGATACTGGCATTCCTGGCCTTCGATACTGAGTGCTGCCTACTCTATAAAAACTATTTATTGAAGATATGCTGTATAGCCTGGAGTGCGGTAATGGTGTCCTAGCTGTGAAGAGGAGGTACGCGGTGCTGGTGGGTTTTACCCTACTCCTACCCCTTATCTACTATATGGTTCATCCCATACAACCTGAAGCTAGATTAAGAGTGGCAGTAACCTCCTCACTCTATGCAACCGGTCTACTGGACTATGTAGCTAAGAAATTTAAGGATGTGCACCCAGATGTAGAGGTGCTTCTCATACCTGTAGGCTCTGGCGCAGCTCTCAGATATGCTGAGCGTGGTGATGCATGTGCCATCATCGTTCATGAACCTACCTTGGAGAAGAGCTATCTTGATAGGAAGGTTATTGAAGGACAGAGAATACTCGCAGTTAACTACTTTATTATTGCCGGACCGAGGAGCGATCCAGCAAACATTTCAAGAGCTAGAGATGTGGTGGATGCCTTTAGAAGGATATATGATGCTGGTGAGAGGGGACTTACATACTTTATTAGTAGAGCTGACGATTCTGCCACCTATATTAGGGAGATCAAGATGTGGAGATCTGCTGGAGTGTCTCCTACGAATAGAAGATGGTATGTAGAGTGTGGGTGTGGCATGGATCAGGCACTGATTATGGCAAGCGAATTAAAAGGCTACATACTCTCTGATGTGGGGACTTACACAGCTCTCAGGGCAAGAGGGAGGATACAGGATATAGATGTGCTATACAACGGTTCTACAGACACTATGCTACTGAATGTTTACAGCGGCTACATAGCTAAGAGGTGCGGAGGTGTTGAACGAGAGTATGCAGATCTGTTTCTAGATTTCATCTACAGCAATCCAGATATTGTAGATAGATTTGGTGTAAAGGAATACGGTTCACCCCTCTTCTACTCCACAAAACTCTTTGGAGATCGAATTGTAGATTTGTGGAGAGGACTGGCATTGGGTGAATAGTATGGCGGAGGTTTTCAATACAATAGTGAGATCCGTTGTGGTATCAGGGGCAGCTACAGCACTAGCCTCTCTGTGGAGCATTCCACTAGCATACACCCTAATTTTCAGGAGTAGAGGATCAGTCCTTCTAGAGGCTATCATCGAGACTCTAGTAGGGGTACCAACTGTTGTTCTGGGCCTTCTACTCTATATTCTGTTCAGCTCATCAGGACCCCTAGGATTCCTAGGGCTACTCTACACACCACACGCTATAATCATAGGTGAATCGATACTCGTGACCCCACTAATTGTATCTATGGGGTATCGATCGCTCAGAGGGACCGCTCATCTGTACTACGAGCTCGCTCTATCCATTGGTGCTGACAGAATTCAGAGAATGAGAATTGTTGTCGGCCAGTCCCTACCAGGAGTCGTAGCAGCCTGCATCACAGGCTTCTCGAGAGCTATTGGTGAGCTGGGGATTGCCATGATGGTTGGAGGTAACATTACGGGTTACACAAGGGTTATGACCACGGCTATAGCGCTAGAGGTTACAAAGGGCAACTTTGAGGAGGCCATCATTCTAGGCGTTACCCTGCTGCTTATAACCATATCTATTTCAGTATCTGTAAAGCTTATATCCAGGGTCTGGATGATATGGAGATCAAGCTGATTGGTGTTTGGTATAGGTACGGTGGATCTAGGGAATGGGCGCTGAAGGAGGTATCGATTGACCTTAGAAGCGCTGAGGTTGTGTATGTTGATGGGCATAATG
The DNA here is from genome assembly GCA_025058535.1 of Ignisphaera sp. Classification (GTDB taxonomy): domain Archaea; phylum Thermoproteota; class Thermoprotei_A; order Sulfolobales; family Ignisphaeraceae; genus Ignisphaera. Next base: position 16,899 of record JANXEL010000018.1, read on the forward strand.
GGAGTGGTAAGACAACACTTCTCAAGATAGCCTCGCTGCTCTACCAGCCGTCAAAGGGCCACATCATTGTGGATGGCGAGAACTTCTGGGGTCTAGATGAAGGGAGGAGAACCTCAATTAGAAGGAGGGTTGTCTACGTCCACGAAAAGCCGGTGCTGCTAAACGGCACAGTTCTCGACAATGTCGCGTACGGGCTGCAGATAAGGGGGATTTCTAGAGACAAGGCCTTAGAGAACTCTATGAAGGTTCTCTCAATGTTCAGCATAGATGCTCTAGCCCACACACCAGTACGGAAGCTTTCTACAGGTCAAGCACAGCTAGTCGCAATAGCACGAGCACTAGCTGTAGAACCGGATATACTCTTTCTAGATGAACCGTTCTCTAACCTTGATAGGGAGAGGAGGGGATTACTCATTAGCACCCTAAATAGATTCCGCTCAGCAGGTATGGGTATAGTTCTCTCCTCCCATAGTATAGACGTAGGTGAGCTGGGTAGGCATAGAAGAATTGTTCTAGAGAATGGAGAGGTCATAAAGGTTTATGAATTTGAGTGAAGCTCCATACCGAGGATGTTTGGTTTGGTCAATTCTATCTTCAGCAGCACACTGCTTTTCTCAAATCATCACCATACCGAACACCTCTAACCCTACTTATGTGCTCATCCATGAATTTACACCCACCAACACCACTCTCTACATCTAGTTTCAGTGAACCCATAATTCTGGTGTACACTACCGCGTGTCTGAGTGCATCTAGCGCTATAGCTTCAAACTGGCTAGAGTGCTCTACACTTCTTTTTGAGAGTTGGAGGTAGTGATTTGATATAGCCGTTTCCATATCTGCAGCACAGGCTAGCATCTGAACAACGTGTTATATGAGACCCTCACAGCTTTGAGCAACCCTCACTATCTCCTTTCTCGATACCGAGAGGGGAGGGCTGATGAGTAGAGCCGAAACATACACTATCAACCACCATAAGGCCCAGAAGATGTTAATAGCGTATGCATAGAATAGCCTACCCACGACACCCAATAGCCTCTGAACGCCGATGACAATTGATGCTACTAGTGCAGCTGCTAAGAATAGATAGTATATGTGGTACGCCGTCAGTCCATACCTTTCCCCCTTCTTAGGAGTTATACTCTAAACCCCTTTCTCCTTCTAAGCATCCACTCAAAAAAGGCTAGTATCACCGGAGGTGATGCAGCAACCTAAATTCCATGGTGATAAACAAACTCTAGAACACCATACCTTCTCATAGTCTTGAGGTAGAATAGTAGATGCGCTAGAAATATGGGTATGTAGATGGCAAGGTACAGTTGCTGTAAGTGCTATGAGAATAGGAGGTAGGTTAGTTAATCTCATTCCCAGCAGTACCTTCAGTTAGCTCTACCGTTGTGTATTATTAAGTGTTACTCTTAATGTTCATTAAAGCTGTGCGGTATGGTAATGGATATTGGCACTGGTATTATCTCTGTATGTGGATGGTGAGCGCCAGAAGGATTTGATTCCGGCTTCTGAATTCTAGATATCAACATCTGTACCCCTCGGAATGCTGTACACCACATCTGGTTTAAGATTCCATAGATTTCATCAATGTTTGGGTGAGAGCCTTTTTGTGTAAAGTGCTGCCCAGTTTTGCTCTGGTGTTCACTATCCACTGAATACACTATCTATGCACTCTTCCGGTGGTGGTTTTTGTAGAGAGGCTAATCATGGGTGGTACTGCTAGGGATAGTGTTATGGTTGGTGCAAATGCGTAGTACGTCCATGGAAATGAGAAGCCGCCGTAGGCACTGACGGCTATAGCCGCCACAAAGCTCAGCACCATAGCTACTACTATGGAGGGTGTTGTAATTCTTTGGCAAAACAGACCATAGATTAAGGGACCTATGAGAACTCCTGATAGTATGGCTGTCGTAACACCGAATAGCACTACGAGCATTGGTGGAGGATTTAGTGCGGCAGCCACACACACAACTGCTGTGGCTACCGTGGCCACTCTATAAAATATGAATTCACTTTTTGCAGACAACCCTACCCTAACTATCTCCCTTAACAGTCTCGTTACCGTACCCAGAATGGCTGCAAGTGTGGACATCGAGGCTGAGAGGACAGCTACAAGAAAGAGTGCATCAAATCCCTGTGGAAGTAGTTTCTGTACAAGGTGCGTAAAGGCGTAGTCAGGCTTTACCACATCACCTATAACCACTCTGGAGGCTGCTGAAGCTATGTTTAGCGATAGAGTTAGTATGGCCGTAGTTATTGTTGCTATAACAGTTGCTGATCTTAGTGAAACCCTATCCCGGATGCTAATGAACCTCATAACTAAAGCTGGATTGCCCCAGCCGAGAAAACCTAAACTTATATAGAATAGAAAGAGTGGAGCACAGTCCCTATACGGCCAACCTGCAAGTGAGGGCTCTATAGATCTGAGGGATGATGCTAGGCTTGATAGACCCCCAGCAGCTGACAACGAGACTATGCATAGAGCTACGGCCATTATCAGCATAAACACAGCCTGTATAGCCTGAGTCCAAACCTGTCCGAGGTATCCACCACAAACTGTGTAGACCACTGTTATAATGGTTGTCACAGCCAGAGCATAGATGTAGTCTACCCTCATAACAACCTCAGCGGCTCTAGCCATGCCAATTACGATAGATACAGCATATACGAAGAGACCCACAAGCATAGCTATAGATGCCATCAATCCAGCGAGTCTCGATCTATACCTCTTTTCTATAAATTCGGTAACAGACATGAAACTCAGCTTCTTTGACAACAGCATGAGTCTAGGTCCAAGTACTGCAAACGCTGCAAATGTTCCTATCAACACAACAAATACATCCTTCCATAGAATTGGTAGACCATACTTCCATCCAAGGGCTGTCGCACCTATAAAGATAACAGAGCTGAAGTAGGTGGTGAAAAAGGATAGAGCTGTTACAGTTCCTCCAATTCTTCTACCACCTATGTAAAGATCTTCTACAGTCCTAGTCTTCGACATCGCCATAATACCAACAGCCATCATAACAACAAAATAGATGAGCATCACAACTATGTGCAGTAGCATCTATTCCTCACCAGATTCATCATATGGATCAGGATCCCCCTTCCTCAAAAAATAGTATAGAATAGATATAGCAATTGCAATAAAGTACATAGATATAGCCATTGCAATATCCCATGGAAGCATGTAATACCAGCCATACCTATTGGTGAATTACTTTTGCACCAAATACTGATGAATTTAAAAAAACTGTGGAATTGATTGTGGTGGATCTCCATCTGATAGCTATGCTCTTGCCGAAGGTTTTAGTACCGCTACTAGTATTAGTGCTGCTAAGAGGTATGCTGGTGGAATCATTAGCCATACGTGGCTCCATCCAGCGCTTTGCAATACTATGCCTGCAATTGGCGGTGTGGCTATCCATGGTATGTGCCCTAATGCTGTTACAAAGCCTGCTGCAGTTCCTGCAACTTCTCTTGGGAAGTACTCTGCAACTAGTGCTGAAATGAGTGCTACGAATTGACCAAAGAATGATATTGCAGCAAGTAGTGCGGCAACACCTATGGTTGGTAGACCCTTGGAGTACAGCGCTAGTATCACCCATAGTATCATACCTACAGAGAAGTTCAGTGCCACATAGTTCTTTCTAGACATGATCTTCTTTGCTGATACGAGATCCGCTAGGGGCACAGCAGTATAGAGGGCTACTATTCCTGCTATTTGGTATACACTCCACAGCCAGCCTGCGGTCACCGGATCATAGCCAAGGCCCTGCCTGAGGTACATCACCATATAGCTCACAATTAGTGAGGCACCTATTACAAATAGAGCGAACACTGCAAACAGTATCCACAGCTCCCTGTATTTGAACAGCTCAACCATGCGCACCTTTTTAACCGCTGTAGCTGTTGATGCCTCTACTCTTTTATCTCTCGTTAGTGCAAATGCTACGAGACCTAGAGCAATACACGCAACACCGAAGTATACCCATGGAGCTCGCCAACCAATTGATACAACCATAGCGCCTATTACAGGCCCTAGGATTAGCGCCGCTACTCTAAACCCTGTATTCATATATGTTGTAGCAGTAGCGTATAGTTTTGGTGGAAACCATTCACGTGCAACTCTTGGTATTGCCACATTAATCCACGAGAACAGCCCAGCTATACCGAAGAACGCTATAGCAGCGTATATAGATGGTGAGTAGCCTACAAGTACTGTAAATACACCAACAATAATTGCAGCAAGCGATACTGTAAGTCTGACACCAATCTTGTCGCAGAGCATACCCAGGAGGAATCCACCGATAATGAGGCCAATGGTGTTAGCAGATGACATTAGAGCTGCAACAGCCACCGGAACACCAAACTCCTTGATTATCTCAGGGGCTGTGAATGGGTATATGTAGTGTAGCCATCTAACGGTAAAGGCTGCCATAACACCTGTTGCCACCATCCACGGATACCACTTCGGGTACTCCACAGGTTTACTCATACCAAACCCCTACACCATTTCTCAAGGCATCTATATTTAAGCTTTTAGTAGGTGCCATACTTCAGCACTGAGTTTATGTAGGCCCTCATATTCTCTACAGGAATATTAGGTGGCTGCTCAGAGACTCCAGGCGAGATTATAAATCCCCCCTCGGGTCTTATCTGCGTAAGGAGATTCTTGATGTACTCCTCAATTTTTTCAGGAGTTCCATGTAGTAGTAGATTAGTTGGCATGCCCCCCATAACAGCTGAATGCCCCTTGAGCTTCTCCCAGACCTGCAGAAAGTCCCTGGGCTTTTCAAAGTAAGCTAAACCCCATCCTTTTGGAAGCTCTAGTATTGTGTCGATGTGTGGTGAGTGGTCCCCCTCAAAGAACACATAACCCCTGTAGCCCTTTCCAACAAGAGTCTCTATAACTTTCTTTAGATAAGGCCAGTAAAACTCGTTGTAGAGCCTTGGCGGCAGCATCTCATTTAGATGAAGAGGTATGAAGAAGAAGGTGAGTGGTGGTGTTGATGGCACAGCTGAGGCAACTTTAACCGTAGGCTCTACTAAAACCTCGCACGCCGCCTTAAAATCATCTGGGTACCTCCTCATGTCAACCATAGCTCCCGTTAAGTGTCGGAGAAAGTCTCCAATAATATCAGCAGGAGCATAGGCATTAAGTGTAGGTATTGCTGGGATACCAATCTTGCTAAGTCCCAGCGATACACTTCTAGCGAACATCATGATTCTCTGCAGCACTAGGCCCATCCTGATCATTGAGCCGTTCCACTGTGGAGATCCTGGTGCTCCGAGGCCTGGACAGGCCCTGGGTATTATGACATTGAACATGAATTGAATTGGATCATCAATTAGCATCTTGTACTCATTGGGATTCATGAATTCTCCGCCGAGGAACTGCGGATGCTGATCTGTCCTGAGCTCTCTACCAGGCCACCTACTCCACCTGTCCTTCAACACGTCGTGGAGAGGTCCCCAGAGGAATCTGATGGTATTTGAAAACTCTGGAAAGTCTGAAAATGCTAATGCCAGTAGGAAGCCCTCAAGACCATACGGAGCTCTCGTAACGCCAAAGTCTGTTGGAAACTTGCTGTAGAAGTCCACGATTGCACTAATAGTTTTATCCGTTAGCTCATATGATACGTCGTACCATGTGAGGTTGGAGTAAGCAAGTACAACATCGCCTCTGAAACCTGCTACAGCCACTCTTGAAGGGGTCTTCAGCTCTACCGTCTTCAATATTATGTCAAGCCTCTCTCTAGCAACGGTCTCTGGCTCTTTTTTCTGTTTTTCTATTAGTTCTTCTATTGGTTCTCGGTTCATCTTTTTTCACCTTTTCTTTTCTTGTATCCATTTTATCATTGTTTTTACTCCTGTTGCTGCATCGTTTGTCCATG
>JANXEL010000033.1 GCA_025058535.1 Ignisphaera sp.
TAATATCTACACTATGCTAGTACACTAGGAAAATATATAAGCATATGTACCACTACTACACTACCGCCCAAAGACAGATTGGTGAGCGTCTATTGACCAACACAGTGCGCCAGGGTATTGAAGAGTGCTATATGTATGTAACTACTCCCATCTACTATCCAAATGACAAGCCCCATTTAGGCCACGCATATACAACTATCCTAGCTGATGTTATCTCTCGATGGTTTTCTCTCTTAGGTTACAATGTTTACTTTCTCACCGGTACAGATGAGCATGGTTTAAAGCTCCAGAGGGAGGCCGATAAAAGAGGGGTAAGCACAAAGGAATTCGTTGACCAGATGGCAGGAGTGTTTAAGGAGTACTGGAAGGTGCTGGGGATAGGGTACAGTAGGTTTATAAGAACCACGGAGCAGGAGCACGAAGAGGTTGTGAAGTATGCTGTTAGCAGACTATGGGATAGGGGCTACATCTACCCTGGAAAGTATAAGGGATGGTATTGCACAGCTTGTGAGAAATTCTACGGTGAGGGCGAGTATATAATTGAGAACAATACACCGGTGTGCCCTACACACAGAAGGTACTTAGAGTACATCGAGGAAGATACGTACTTTCTTAGATTATCCCTATTCAAGGATCAAGTGATCAAGCTGTTGAGAGAAGGCAGCATAGTGTATCCAAAACATTTCAGTGATGAAGTATTATCAAAGATCGAAAGTGAGGGACTTCAAGACCTCTCAATAGCTAGGCCAAAGAGTAGAGTGAGTTGGGGCATCGAGTTACCATTTGATAGCAGGTATGTTATTTATGTGTGGATAGACGCCCTGCTAAACTATTTAACGGGGCTAGGCTATCCAAAAGATATGAACAGAGTTGAACGGTATTGGAAAAACTCCGTACAGTTAATCGGTAAGGATATTCTATGGTTCCACACAGCCATATGGTTCGCGCTACTAGCAATGCTAGATCTACCACCACCCAATAAGTTACTCGTACACTCGTATCTTACTGTCAAAGGGCAGAAAATGGGTAAAAGCCTGGGTAACGTAGTCTCTATTGATGATATGATCAAAAGGTATGGAAATCCTGAGGTAGTCAGGTTTATAATAGCTAGAATAGCAAACTATGATAAGGACGTGGAAGTCTCGTGGGATGTATACGACTCCATATACACGGGAGATTTGCTTAACAACTATGGCAATCTCGTAAGGAGAGCTACGACACTCACAATAAAAACTCTTAATGGAAGAGCTACGAGGGATCTAGATGGAGAATTTGCTAATACCATAGACGAGTTAAAAGAGCGCTCTATCAATCTGTATAACAGCTTTGAGATAAGCGGTGCAATTAAACATGCCCTAGATATACTCCATGAAACAAATGCATACATAAACAGGAGGGAGCCGTGGAGGACGAGTAGACCAAATCAAACAATATACACAGTGCTAGAGGCTATAAGAATAGCGTCATTACTTTTCTATCCAATTATGCCGGTAACTGTTGGAGGGATACTTAATAGCATAGGTTTGGATAGAGTAGGCCAGGGTCTAGAACAGTTCAGATTGGGATACGTAGATGAGTACAGTGTGAGGGAATCGCCCATACCCTTTAAAAAACTGCAGTAAACTATAGGTAATGCCAAGGTAACACCGGACTCTATCCGCCAGAATGGAGCCGTGTATGTGATACAGAAGCTACTTATTAAGTCTTTCTCCTAATCTTCTTGGGTTTTGTAGATCTCTTCACATCCATGTTGTATAGCTCAATTTGTTTGTTGATTTCAGTAAATTCTTTTGGTGCTTCAGAATTGAGGAGACCCTTTGAACGAGCAAACTCTAGCAATAAGTTGTAGTCTATATCCTTTAGAGATATTGGATCTGCACTAATTCCCTTAACATTTCTAAGCCATGCTACGAATTCTTCAACCATGTTGTTATAGGTTATGATATCTATAAGCTCATCACGTGAGAGGCTAGAAGACATGTAGTATCGACCTCAGTGTTATATAAACACACAGGCTAATTTAAAACTTCCGATGGTGTGCTCTACTTAGGAAACAGCTCCACATCACAATTTTCATATACACTTTTAAATTGTTCAAAACGCAAAACTTCACATAATAACCAAATCTAGAATGGGATCGTGAATTGCATCACTAAATGCTTTAAAAAATATGGTAAAACCATGGCTACTGAATTATGAGAGTTATAGATATGTGGAGGAAAATGGTGTAAGACTCCATTTAAATGAGTGTCCATGGCCACCACCTTCTCATGTTATTGTAGAGGCCATTCAGGCCCTCCATAAGGTTAATCTGTATCCTGATGCAAATATGTTCAGAAAGTTAAGAGAGCTTTTGGGAGAGTACAATGATATCGATCCTGAGAACATATATCCATTTGCGGGAGCTGATAATGCTCTAAGAGCGTTATTCTATAACCTAGTTGAACCAGGGGATGCAGTAGAATTTGTTAAACCAACCTTCAATATGATTCCAATTCTAGCATCCCTAAGGGGACTGCATAGCATTGTGGTTACCTCTTATGAGTGTGGGGAGTGGTGGTGCATAGATGTTGAAAGGCTTATTGATTACGCTGATAAGGCCGTTATGGTCGTACTCGTTGACCCTAACAATCCAACTGGATCACCGATCCTTAAAGGTGATAGAGAGCTCCTTTCAATTCTTGCAAAGAAGGTGAATGGCTTTATAGTGGTCGATGAAACCTACTATGAATTCAGTGGCTACACACTGGCTGATATGGTAGAAGAATATCCAAATCTAGTTATTGTTAGGAGTTTAAGCAAAGCGTTCTGTTTAGCTGGCCTTAGACTTGGTTATATAATAGCACATAGAGAGCTGGTAAACATCCTCTCAAAGCCATACACAGTCTTTGATATTCCAACACCAACTCTTGCCGCAGGAATAGCGGCCCTCGAGAACCATACCTACGTTAGTGGAGTAGTAGCTAAAGTAATTGAGCTGAGGGAGTGGATGTATTCAGAGCTCAGAAAACTAGGATTCAGTGTATATAGAAGTTTAGCAAACTTTCTACTTATAAAAGATAGAAGGAATTTGAAGAACCATATGCTGAAACATGGTATAGTGATCAAAAGCGTTGATGAGAACCTCTATAGAATTACTATAGGTAGTGAAGATGCATGCAGAGAGGCTGTAAGGATACTAGGTGAGCTTTAGTGAAAATAGCAATACCCAATAAGGGGAGGCTTCAGCAACCAGCAATAGACCTTTTACAGATGGCTGGCATAAGGCTTGCGACAGTAGATGAAAAGGCCTTGATTCTCCCTACAAATTGGAATGGTGTAGAAATTGTTATGATCCGTCCCGAGGATATACCATATATTATCGAAAGTGGTGGTGCAGATCTTGGAATAACAGGACACGACTTTGTTATCGAAAGTGGGGCTGAGGTTGAGGAGCTCCTTCAATTAGGCTTTGGAAAGGCAAGGATAGTATTTGCCGTACCTAAGGCATGGAACGTTAGCAGCGTAGAGGATGTATTAAAGATCAAGAGCGAGATTAGAATTGCCACACGGTACTACAATATAGCAAGAAACTATACGTCTATGAGGGGTATTAAGGCTAAGATAGTGAGGATTGGTGGAGCTGCAGAAGTCATGCCTTATCTCGGTGCAGCCGATGCTGTTATCGACGTGATGAGCACTGGTACGACACTCAGAATACACGGATTAGAGCCAATAGATACAATAACTGAGACGTGTGCTGTGTTAATAGCATCTAAAAGGTGGAGGGAGAATAGCAACCTAGATAAAATTGAGCTTATGGTTACTATGGTTAAAGGGGTTCTAAGCGCCAAGGGTAGAAAGATGCTATTTATGAACGTACCTGATAAAGTGCTGAATAACGTCCTTTCAAACTTGCCAGCAATGCTAGCACCAGCAATTGCAAGACTAAGTAAATCTGATGCATGGGAGGTAATAACAGTGGTGGACGAAGATGAACTACCCGAAATAATTCTAAGAGCTAAGGTAAATGGAGCGAGAGATATCGTTGTGATAGATATTGAAAAGGTGATAAAATGATAGTAATGCCAAGCATAGATATAAGTAGAGGAAAAGCTGTAAAGAGGGTCAGAGGAATAAGGGGTAGTGGGATAATCGTAGGAGATCCTATAGAGGTGGCAAGCGAGCTATACTCACTTGGATACAGCTGTATACATATTGTGGACCTCGATGCAGTGGAAGGTACGGGTTCAAATGAATACATAGTAAAGAACGCGGCGAGTATAGGTTTCAAGTGGATTCAAGTTGGCGGTGGCATCAGAAGTATTGATAGAGCGTCAAGGCTCATATCCTATGGAGCATCAGCAATAGTGATATCAACGGCATTCTTCATGGACCGTGAAATATTTTATGAAATATATAATGGTATTGGATGGGATAAAATACTTATTTCAATAGACTATGATAGCAATCGCAATGTCATGGTTAAGGGATGGGGTACTACGGCTATAGATCTTGATACAGCGGTTAAGCTGGTAAGAAGGGCGAGGGTGCTAGGAACCGTATTTACGTACATATCAACTGAAGGTACGTGCATGGGAATTGATAGAAGCATTAGGGATTACATATCAACATTCAGTGGCCTAAAGGAGTACGCCGGGGGTGTCGCTACCTATGACGATCTACTCTTTTTAAAGAATGTGGGATTTGATTACGCAGTTATAGGCATGGCTTTATATAAGGGTTGCCTAAGGGGAGTAAAGTATGTCTAAGAGTAGAACATGTAGAAGAGTTAGAGAAACTTTAGAAACTAGAGTTGAAGTTGAACTCAATATAGATGAGGCTGGTGAAGTGAAGGTTGTAACACCAGTTAGATTTCTCGACCACCTACTGGAAACAATGCTAATCTATATGAATTCCACAGCTACGGTCACCGTAATCAATAAAAAGCCCTTCGATGACCACCATACCGTGGAGGATTGTGCAATAGTTTTAGGTGAGACTCTCGCTGAGTGCCTTGGAAATAAGATCGGTATAAAGAGGTTTGCAGATGCAATAATTCCCATGGATGAAGCCTTGGTTTTAGTGTCCATCGATATATCTGGTAGAGGTAAGGCATACGTAGATCTAAATCTCGGCAGAGAGCTTCTTGGTGATATGGCAACAGAGAACATCTACCATTTTATTGAAACACTCGCATACAAATCTGCTACGACCATACATGTCATTCAGTTAAGGGGGTTTAATGCGCACCATATTGCAGAGTCCACATTCAAAGGTCTTGGCATCACCATGCACGAGGCCTCTAGGATAGTTAGCCCACACATTAGGAGCACTAAGGGGGTACTATGATTGTAAAAAGAATAATTCCATGTTTAGATGTAAAGGATGGAAGGGTGGTCAAAGGGGTAAATTTTGTGGATCTGAGAGACAAGGGCGATCCTGTGACACTAGCGGCGAGATATGAGGAGGAAGGAGCAGATGAAATAGTACTCCTAGACATCTCTGCCTCCATTGAGGGTAGAAAAACCATGCTAAATGTCGTAAGGGATACGGCCAGCGTCTTAACCATACCATTAACTGTAGGTGGCGGTATAAAGGGTGTAGATGACATATCAGAGATACTATCAAGTGGGGCTGATAAGGTGAGCATAAACACAGCAGCGGTTGAAAACCCGAATATGGTGAGTGCGGCAGCCAGTGAATTCGGTTCGCAGTCAATAGTAGTAGCAATTGATGCTAAGAAAAAAGGGGGTAACTACATGGTGTACACCTATTCAGGATCTGTAGAGACAAACCTGGACGCAGTTAAGTGGGCTAAAGCAGTTGCAGAGTTAGGCGCGGGAGAGATACTGTTAACGAGTATAGATAGAGATGGTACTAGACTTGGTTACGACATTGAACTCACGAGACTTGTGGCTGAAGCAGTCAACATCTCCGTTATAGCGAGCGGTGGTGCTGGATCTCTCAACCATTTCTACACTGTTTTAACCATAGGTAGAGCTGATGCAGCTCTAGCAGCGGGAGTTTTTCATGATGGTACCATAAGAATTAGTGAGCTGAAGAGGTATCTAATAAGCAATGGTGTTGAGGTGAGGGTACTGTGATACTTAGGAATATTCCAAGTAATAGAACAGCTGAATTTGGTAACCTGGTGGACTACGTTAGGAGTATTGTAGAATATGTTAGGGCGTATGGTGATAAGGCACTGATAGAACTCACTAGAAAGTATGATAGGATAGACATTGATAGCATTAAACTGGATCATGAAGATCTGGAGAAATGCGCAGAGGCGCTTCCTGATGATGTAAAAAGATCGATTGATATTATTTATAGTCACCTCTACAGTTTTAACTCTATTATAATGCCTAGTGATATTAAGATTGAATTGAACGGTATGATCCTGGGCATAATCTGGAGAAGCATAGATAGGATAGGGATATATGTACCAGGTGGACGTAGGGCATACCCTTCAACACTTTTCATGGCTGGGGTGCCAGCTGTTGTAGCAGGTGTTAAGGAGGTATACATTTCATCGCCACCTACTGGAAGCGGCTGTATCAATCCGGCTATAGCATATGGAGCATTAAAGCTTAGCGCCAAGGGTGTATATAGAATTGGCGGCCCTCACGCTATTGCCGCTATGGCGTACGGTACCGAGTCCGTGGTAAAGGTTAGCAAGATTGTGGGGCCTGGAAACATATATGTTCAGATTGCCAAATATCTTGTGCGGGATAATGTTGATATAGATTGCATAGAGGGTCCAACAGAGCTGGTTATTGTTGCAGACAGTAATGCTGATTACAGAAAGATAGTAGTTGATATGAAAGCGCAGGCTGAACACGGTGGAGATACGTTCATTGCGCTCTTAACGCCTTCCTCTGAGATTATAGAGGAGGTTGAGAAGGAATTACTTAACGATACGGAACACACGTACTATATAGTTATGGTAAGGAATATCGATGAAGCAATAGAGATCGCAAATAGCTTAGCTCCAGAGCACCTATCACTTTACGTTAAGGATCCACATAGTTACCTAGACAAGATCAGGAATGCAGGCGCCGTGACTCTAGGTTCTGAACCTCCAGCACTTGTAGATTATCTTGGGCCAAACCACATACTACCAACCAATGGATGGGCTAGAACCAGAGGTGCACTGTCAGTGTACGATTTTCTTAAACCTATAGCCACACTCTACAGCTCTAGAACTGCGTCTACTGAGATTATAAGTGCGGCTAAGAGTCTGGCGGAGTACGAAGGATTTCTACTCCATAGGGAGAGCATGGGTGTGGGAAGTGTGCAGCATATTAAGTGAGCTCTATAACATTATTCACGATAGAGTGGATAGGAGAGTTAGAGGTAGCTATACCGTGCAACTGGTAGAGAAAGGTAAGGAGTATATAGCTAGAAAGGTTGGAGAGGAGGCTATAGAGGTTGTTATAGCATCTCTAGCAGAATCGCGGGAAAGGATTATAGATGAGATAGCTGATTTAATGTACCACCTTATGGTGTTGATGGCCGTGAGCGATATATCGTTGGATGACGTGTGTAGAGAGCTTGAGAGGAGAAGAAGATGAAGGCCGTGGTAGTTAACTACGGTGTAGGAAATCTCTTTAGTATAGTATCGTCTCTAAGGAGAGTAGGATTTGATGTGGATGTAAAAGACTCCTTCAATACAATTCAAAGAGGGTACGATCTGATTGTGTTTCCAGGTGTCGGCACGTTTAAGGCTGTTGCTAGATATCTCAGAGAAAGAGCAGATGTCTTTGAGGACATCAGGAGCAGAGGAGTATATTTTCTTGGTATCTGTCTAGGGATGCAGATAATGTTTGAATACGGCTTCGAAGGGGGGCTGCATTCAGGACTTGGCTGGTTTAAGGGATACGTAGATAGGCTTGGCACTAATCTAAAGCTTCCACATATAGGCTGGAGTAGAATCTACGCAGCTGAAAATGCAGATAAGATCTGCGAGATTTTCAATGATATTAATGGTAGTTATGTTTACTTTATTCATAGTTATGCGGCTTACCCTGCTGATAGCACAATTGTATGCATGGTTAGTCACTACGGCACCAGATTTCCAGCGCTAATTGCTAGAGGGAATACTGTCGGTACACAGTTTCATCCAGAGAAAAGTGGTAAGGTAGGACTGACCTTCCTTGCTACTTTATATAGGTGGATAAGGTGTTGAAGCTACCCTCTGTGCTAGCTGAGAGAATCGCAGATGGATTACACTTTAGACATGAACAGAAAACGATAGTTGCAGTTGTACAGGACGTAGAAAGTAAGGAGGTTCTAATGGTTGGACACATGAATAGGGAAGCCCTCATAAGAACATTAACGACAGGGTACCTACACCTGTGGTCGACCTCTAGAAGAAGGCTGTGGTTAAAAGGGGAGACTAGTGGAAATTATCAACTTGTAGTTGATCTGAGGGTTGACTGCGATGGTGATGCTGTCTTGATTTTTGTAAGACCCCAAGGTCCAATATGTCATACAGGTAATCGTAGCTGTTTCTACAGGGATTTAGGGATACTGCAAGTCTAAGCAATTCAGCTATAGTGAGATTTTTGATATAACTGCCTCAGTGAATTCTTGTGTTGAAGAACTACCTCCGAGATCAGGTGTAAGCCTCTCACCCTTCGAAAGTGTGGCTATAACAGCGTTTTCAACCTCCTTTCCAGCAATCAGCATACTATGATCTCCCCTCTTTTCACCAAGCCATTTGAATAGCCACGAGAGTGAGAGCATCATTGCAGCTGGATTGGCTATCCCCTTACCAGCAATATCGAAAGCAGCACCGTGTATGGGTTCAAACATAGCCTTATTATCACCAATATTTGCAGAGGCTGCTAATCCTATGCTGCCTGTGACATATGCAGCTAAATCACTTAGTATATCGCCGTACAGATTGGTTGTCACTATCACATCGAATAGCTCAGGTCTCCTCACTAGATCCATAACAGCAGCATCTACGTACATCTCGTTAACAGTAACATCGGGATACATAGTTCTACCCATTTCATATACAGCATCTCTAAAGAGACCGTCGGATAGCGACAGAACATTAGCTTTGTGAACTACTGTTAGATGTTTCTTTCTCTTGTGAGCAATTTCAAAGGCGATTTTTGAAATTCTTCTGCAGGCCCTTCTACTTATAACCCTTAGAGCAACTGCTACGTCTTCTGGTAGCATGTACTCGGCTCTTACATAGACGTCCTCCGTATTCTCTCTCACAATAACTAGGTCTACATTATTCCTTAGTGCTCTTACACCAGGATAGACTTTAGCAGGTCTGATATTTGCATAGAGATCGAGTCCTCTTCTTATCTTAACAACAACATCTCCTGCTGATTCACCAACAGGACCTTTTAAAATCGCATCAGACAACTCTATTATTTTCCACGACTCTTCGGGTACAGCTGATCCAAATTTAGCTAAAGCCCTGTCCCCTACCTCAACCTTAACTAGATCAATATTAAGGTTATACCTTCTCCTGAGTTTCTCCAATACGTTTAGCGTAGCCAGTGTGATCTCTGGCCCAATACCGTCACCCTCTATTACAGCAATACGGTATGGTGTGGACATCTATCCACCACCAGCTACCTCCTTAATAATATCTTCAACAATCTTATAGTCTACCTTTATACCTTGGTCAGCAAGCTCTTTTATCCTTTTAAGGACAGCATCCACAACACTATCCCTCGGTTCGTATCCAAGCTGCTTTAGTACAAACATTACTGCATGTTTACCACTGTGTTTACCTATAACGATTCTCCTTTCAGCACCTACGAGAGAGGGATCTATGGGTTCGTAGGTTAGTGGATGGCTCAGAATTCCATGTACATGTATACCAGATTCATGTGAAAATGCATTGCGACCTACAATAGCCTTATTGGGTGGTATGACCAGACCGTATCTTTCGGTAATGAGTTGCACAACACTATTAATTCTATCAAATTTTATTCTGGTATCAAACCCCAGTAGAAATTTTATGGCAGCGGCAACCTCCTCCAAAGCAGCATTACCTGCCCTTTCACCAACACCTAAAATGGTTGCATGTATTTGGCCAGCCCCAGCCTCAACTCCTGCTACACTATTCGCTGTAGCCATACCAAAGTCGTTATGACAGTGTACACTAATTATATAGTTTCCCTTTACGCTGCTCCTTATATGGCTGACGAGCCTTGCCATAGAGCTCGGATAGGCAACACCAACGGTATCAGCAATATCGATTCTGGAAGCCCCTGCATCGACCACGGCTTGGAACACACGGGTTAGAAATTCTGGATTTGTTCTTGTTGCGTCTTCGGCACTAAATTCGATTATAAGTCCATGAGACCTGGCATACTCGACAGCAGCCACAGCCCTTTCAATGACCTGCTGTGGAGATAGTCTGAGCTTATACTTCATATGAATATCTGATGTTGCTATAAATAGATGAATTGCATCGGTATCAGCATTGATAACTTTATCTATATCTTCCTTAACCGATCTAGCAAGTGCTATAACTTCTGATGAACTGATCTCTCTAGCAATAATTTTAACTGCTTCAAACTCTCCGGAACTTGTTATTGGAAAGCCAGCTTCAATAGAGTCTACCCCTAGATCCTCCAGTGCCAATGCTATTTTAAGCTTTTGGTCAGGTCTTAAAGCAATACCAGGCATCTGTTCTCCATCACGTAGAGTCGTATCAAGTATCCTTACGTACTTCTTTCCCTCACCCGTATTTACAGAGTTCAGAGTTGGAGCAATGCGCATCCCTCGTTCATGTTAGATATGTACTTAGTACTAGTTCTGTAGAGGAGGTATTTAAGTGTTTGTGCTCCTTTAACTGTGAAAGTATCTATAAATAAGTTTAAACCTAGTGCTAATTAATATATATCTGTTTAAGTTATAGATACTTGTAAAAAATTTAAAAACCCGTGCAATAGCTAATACTACTATATCCTGAGGCTAAATGATGTGGTGAGGTAGATGGAACTCCAAGTTCAATAACCATCCAGAGGTGTGATGTAGGATTATTTGTCCATGGATTTAGACTCAAGGAAGACGTATCGGTACCACCATTACCATCTAGTGTAGTTACTGAAGTCATGCTCTAGGTGGTCATTGTTGAAGGGTGCTGATCTTACAGCTAAAACTCTAAAGGAACTAAATGTCAAGATAATCTTTGGAATACCTGGATTATCAAATATGACTCTATACGATACGTTAGTTGACTATGTCAAAAGTGGGGAGATGCGATTAATCTTGATGAGACATGAGCAAGGAGCTGCCCATGCGGCGGATGGTTATGCGAGAGCTCTAGGTAAGCCTGGAGTTTGTACAGCTACGTCTGGACCTGGAGCGCTTAATCTAGTTACTGGTTTGGCTACTGCCTACTGGGATAGCTCACCAGTAGTGGCAATAACAGGGCAGGTCCCGAGAGCGTCGATAGGTAAGATGTCGTTTCAGGAAGCGGACATTCCTGGAGTCGTTCAAAACATTGTTAAATTTGTTATACAGATAAGGAATGTCGGTGATATTCCTATATGGCTTTACAATGCATTTCACATAGCTGTTGAAGGGCGTCCCGGTCCTGTGGTGGTTGATATCCCCCGCGACATTTTCAGCGAAAAGGTTGTGAATGGCGATATAAGATTTGGTAGGGAAGCTATTAAAGGATTTAGGCGATTTCCAATATATGCAGATCCTATACTAATCAAAAAGGCTGTAGAGATTCTAGTTAATGCGGAAAGACCACTAATTTTGGTAGGCTCTGGAGCTGTTACATCAATGGCCACCGATGAGATAGTCACTCTAGCTGATATGCTTATAGCACCCATTGTATCCACCCTTCTAGGAAAATCAGCTGTACCAAACGACTACCCCCTCTATATAGGGATGATGGGTTACTATGGAAGGGCTGAAGCTAACACCGCGTTTCTAGAATCTGACGTTGTCCTAGTAGTAGGTGCAAGGTTGAGCGATAGAACTGTGACATCATATAAAGACATCGTCGACTCTAGGAAGAAGTTTATCGTAATAAACATCGATCCAACCGATGTGGAGAGGCTACCCATAAATGTGGATGTAGCGCTGATAGGTGATGCAAAAGCAATTCTAAGGAAGCTAATAGATTCGCTGATGAGTATCGGAGTGAAGTTTGAAAGATCAAACTGGATTAGAAGGATATACGAGTTTAAAGATTACTACTCACACTTCTACTATGTTGATGAGGATGGTGTAGGGCTAAAGCCATGGAGAGCTCTAAAAACAATTAGAGGAGTGCTACCAAGGGATGCCATAGTAACAACAGGAGTTGGACAGCACCAGATGTGGTGCGGAGTTTTCTGGGAAGCTCTAGAACCACGCACATTCATAACATCTGGTGGAATGGGCACTATGGGCTTTGGCCTACCGGCCGCAATTGGCGCTAAAGTAGCGCAGCCAAATAGGGTTGTAGTAGATCTGGATGGTGATGGCTCGTTCCTTATGACTATGAACAACCTATCAACTGCTGTTGATGAGCACATACCTATCATAGTGGTCCTATTCGATAATAGGACTCTGGGACTCGTAAGACAAGTCCAGGACCTATTCTTCGGTGGTAGGGTTATAAGTGTAGACTTTGGGTCTACAATAGACTATATTAAAATCGCTGAGGGACTGGGCGCACTTGGATTTGACGCACAGACATACGAAGATCTTGTAGTCGCTATAAAGAGGAGCATGAGGGAGAACATGCCGTCTGTTGTCAGAATTCCTATAAAAAGGGATGAACTATCCTTACCAACACTCCCTCCGGGTGGAAGCCTAAGGGAGATGATACTACATGACCCAAGAAAAGGTGATTAGGCTCACCGTACTCTATACTGATGCTGGCTGTATTGAAAGGGTTGTAGCAGTTTTTAGGAAGCTCTTGATAGATGTTAATTGGATATGGGGCAGAAGGATAGATAGTCACTATGAAATGTATGTCAGTGTAAAGGATCATCAAAATCTAAAACTGGCACTGCTCAATTTAAGCAAGACAGTTGGTGTGGAATCTGTAGAACTTCTTCTAGATGCTAAGGTGAAGAGGTACGTCTACACTAATGGAAAGTTTGAGAAAGTAGCTGAGGAGAGCCCTGCTAATGAAAGCATAAATATAGGGTTTAGGCAATTTGTAGTGTACATACCGGTTTATACCCGTATAGCTGGTTACAGATGGGGTGAGAAGTATGGTGAAAATATATAGAGATGAAGACATACTGCTAGAGCCACTGAAATCTAGGATAATAGCCATACTTGGATATGGGAGCCAAGGCAGGGCCTGGGCTTTGAATCTCAGAGATTCAGGTCTGAATGTTATTGTAGGCCTTGAGAGGCAAGGTGAAAGCTGGCGGAGGGCTGTAGAAGACGGATTTAGCCCCATTTATACCGGAGAAGCTGTAGCTAAAGCGGATATAGTTGTGTTTATGGTACCCGACATGGCGCAGAAATCACTATGGTTAAACAGCGTTAGGCCGTACATGAGGCGTGGAACCGATATGGTGTTCGCACACGGGTTCAACATCCACTACAGAGTGATAGAGCCTCCACCAGGCTCAGATGTATACATGGTGGCACCAAAGGCACCAGGACCTATGGTTAGAAGAACATTCCTGGCGGGAGGTGGTGTACCAGCATTAGTAGCAGTTTATCGTGATGTATCTGGTAGTGCACTCCAAAAAGCTCTGGCAATATCCAAAGGAATTGGATGCAGTAGAGCGGGAATAGTTGAAACCACTTTTAAAGAGGAGACAGAGACAGATCTATTCGGGGAACAGGTAATTCTTGTTGGGGGCGTCATGGAACTTATCAAAGCTTCCTTTGAAACCCTTGTTAGAGAGGGCTACCAGCCAGAAGTAGCATATTTTGAGGTGGTGAACGAGCTTAAGCTTATTGTAGATCTAATATATGAGGGGGGGCTTTTGGGAATGCTAAGAGCGGTATCAGATACAGCAAAATATGGTGGGTTGACGGTAGGGCGGTATGTAGTGGATGAGAGTATAAGGAATAAGATGGAGAAAGTTCTGGACAGAATTAGAAGTGGAGAGTTTGCAAGGGAGTGGATATCGGAGTACGAGAGAGGCATGCCAACCGTTAATAAGGAAATGAGGGAACTGGAAAGCAGCACTCTTGAAACTATTGGAAGGAGGATCAGGGAGCTGATAGGTAGAGGACTAAGATAGCTTGATCTAAACAGTTTAATCATATTTACACATATTTTATAACATAAAAGCTTTTTAAGCTGTCTATACAAGTTATGCTTCTCAAGCCCTAACATCAGGGTGTGGATGGTGATAGGTGGTCTAGAAATCCAAGGTTGAGGTTCTTGATACGACATTAAGAGACGGTGCACAGGCAGCAGGAGTATCCTTCACTATTGAGGATAAGATAAGGATTGCTCTAGCTTTAGATGATCTAGGTGTTGAATATATAGAGGGCGGATGGCCTGGCTCAAATCCAAAGGACAGCGAATTCTTTAAGGAGATCAAAAGGTACGGTCTATCACACTCAAAGATAGTGGCCTTTGGAAGCACCAGGAGGAAGAACGGTCGTGCAGATAACGATCCGAATCTGCATGCTATTATAAAGGCGGATGTGACTACTGCGGTAATATTCGGTAAATCATGGACTCTACATGTCAGCGAGGTACTAGGTATTTCAAAGAGTGAAAATCTGGATATGATATATGAATCGATAAACTATCTGAAATCACATGGTATAGAGGTTCTATTTGATGCTGAACACTTCTACCAAGGCTTCAGTGATGATCCAGAGTATGCAGTGGAGGTTGTTAGAACTGCAGAGCAAGCAGGTGCTAGTGTGGCTATCCTTGCGGACACAAATGGTAGCGCCACACCCCTAGAGGTCTACAACATTACGAAAAAGATCGTTGATACTATAAAGGCTAAGATAGGACTCCATATGCATAATGATAGTGGTTGCGCAGTTGCAAACACATTAATTGGTGTGGCAGCTGGAGCTCGACATGTACAGGGTACTATAAATGGTATTGGTGAGAGAACTGGTAATGCTGATCTAGTTCAAGTCCTTCCAACATTGGCATTTAAGATGGGTTTCAAGGTGCTGAAGGATAGTGAAAGTTTTAAGAAGTTGAAGAGAGTTTCTCAACTAATTTACAAACTTGCTGGTCTCGATCCGAACCCCTACCAACCATATGTAGGCGATTACGCCTTTGCACATAAGGCCGGCGTGCATGTAGATGCTATTCTAAAGAATTCTAAGGCCTATGAACACATAGACCCAGCTTTGGTTGGTAATAACAGAGAAATAATTGTATCTGAGCTTTCAGGAGCCTCAAATATAATTGCACTGCTTAAAAATCTGGGTATAGATCTCAGTAAGAAGGATGAAAGGGTTAGAAAGGCATTATCGAAGATTAAGAGTCTTGAGAAACAGGGGTACACATTTAATGCAGCTCCAGCTTCAGCAGTTCTAGTGGTATTGAAGGAGCTCACTTTAAAAAGGGATATTATAAGCAGGTATAGCTGGACTATATTCACAGACTCTACAGGAGTTTCGGTAGCCATAGTTAACCTGAATGAGATCAATGATAGAGCTGTAGATGTAGACTCTATAGTAGCTTTAAGGAAGGCTTTTGAGAATGCAGTCAAAAGGCTTCTGCCAGGCTATGAGACAGTAAGGGTAGCATCATTTTCAATAACTTTGCTTCCAGATGGTGCATATAGGGCCACAGTATGGTTTACCGATGGCTTTCACACATGGTCGACGCAAGGAGTCTCAATGAATATAATGGATGCATTTGGCAAGGCGCTAATTGACGGTATTGAGTACTACAGTGCTGTCAGTGAACTTAAATTTGGTAATGTTAATGCAGTAGGCATAGATACGCTATTTCCATAGCTAGTTAAGTACCGTATCGGGACCTCGAAGGTAGTTTATATCTGAGTAGAGGAAGAGCTATTAAAAGTGTATGGAGAGGTAATAGGTGGAATTTTATGAGAAGCAGAATCGTGGTAGAAGGTGTAGAGAGAGCTCCACACAGGTCTCTCTTTAGAGCACTTGGATTAACAGATGAGGAACTAGGCAAACCTATAATAGGTGTTGCAAACTCCTGGAACGAGGTTATTCCAGGCCATAAACATCTGAGGGAGATAGCAGAGGCTGTAAAGACAGGTGTTAGAATGGCAGGAGGAGTACCTCTTGAATTTAACACCATTGGGTTGTGCGATGGGATTGCAATGGGTCACACTGGTATGAAGTACTCCCTCCCATCGAGGGAGGTTATAGCGGACTCTATAGAGATTATGGTAAACGCTTACCAATTTGATGGGGTGATTCTGATAGGTTCGTGCGATAAAATAATACCTGGTATGTTGATGGCAGCAGCCAGGCTGGATATACCAGCAATATTCATATCAGGAGGTCCCATGCTTGCTGGAAGGTATAGAGGGAGGGATATAGATCTCCACGACGTTTTTGAAGCGGTGGGGGCATTTAAAGCTGGTAGAATTGGATACGATGAGCTTAAAGCTATAGAGGAGGCTGCATGCCCTGGTGTAGGTTCGTGTGCTGGAATGTTTACAGCTAATACGCTAAATGTATTAACGGAGGCTTTGGGGATTTCTCTACCTGGTAATGGTACAGCACCAGCAGTATCAGCTGAAAGAATAAGGCTTGCTAAAGAGACTGGTATGAAGATTGTTGAGCTGATTATGCATGGTGTAGCATCTAGAGCTATACTAACAAGAGAGGCATTCCTAGATGCTATTGCCGTGGATATGGCTCTTGGTGGTTCAACAAACACAGTTCTACACCTAATGGCTATAGCTGCCGAGGCTGGGGTGAATCTAACACTAGATGATTTTGAAGAGGTATCACGCAAAACACCTACACTATGCAAATTAAGTCCAGCAGGTCCACACCATGTTCAGGATCTTCATGAAGCTGGTGGAGTGCTTGCAGTAATGAAAGAGCTCTCTAAGAGGGGATTAATTCATGAAGATAGGAAGACTGTTGCTTTGAAGAGTGTCAGAGAGATAATTAGTAGGGCAGAAAACTATAGATTAGATGTAATCAGGCCTATAGATAATCCATGGCATGCAAGGGGCGGTATAATGGTGCTCAAAGGATCACTAGCACCTCTAGGTGCTGTAATTAAGATTTCAGCTGTTCCGGAAAATCTCTATGTGTTTGAAGGTGTTGCTAAGGTATTTGATAGTGAGGAGGAGGCTGTAGCATCAATATCTAGTGGTAGGATAGAGAAGGGAGATGTAGTTGTGATAAGGTATGAGGGTCCTAAAGGCGGTCCCGGTATGAGGGAAATGCTCACTGCTACGGCAATACTCGTTGGAATGGGTCTTGATAGAGATGTAGCTCTTGTAACAGATGGGAGATTCTCTGGAGCTACAAGGGGATTAGCTGTAGGTCATGTATCTCCAGAAGCCGCTGAGGGTGGTCCAATAGCTGTTGTGGAGAATGGTGATAGGATTAGAATAGATCTTAAAATGGGTAGGATTGATCTACTTGAATCCCAGGACGTAATAAGTGAGAGACTGAGAAGGTATAGGCCTAGAGAGGTTGAATGCAAGGGATACTTAGCTAGATACTCGAAATTAGTAACATCTGCATACACTGGAGCGGTGTTTGCCACTGGTCCTTAGAATAAAGATACTCATTATTCTGGGTATAGTTTGGGTGTTCAATCTACTACGATATCCTAGAATAGTGTAGAAGGATTTGTAGAGTGGTGTATTTTTCATGTACTGGATGTGCATGTAAAGGGTGGGTATGCAGAGGTAGAGTAATGCATTAGTTTTCATTTCAAAAGGCACTGCAGCTTGGCATAGCTACTTTGATAGAGGGTTGCATCCCTTTCGCTACCCTTTCAACGATTCAGGAATCCAGGGCTCAATGTCAACCATCAGCATCGTAGCGGAAGAGAAGTGGTCTGCCACTTGATTATTGTTATAGCTATCCCATTCAATCTTCCTAGAAATCCGTAGACAAGCGTTTCTATAGCCTTAAAGTCGATAGGTAATCTATCTATCAACTCCACCAAGGCCTATTCACCTCACCCACTCTATGTAATTAACCCTGATTGGCCTATCACATCACTATGAAAGCAGTAGTGATCTAAATTAGAATTCTGGCGCTTAGCATTTTATCTCAATTATGCTGGATATAGCACTAGATTCCATCAATTTTTTTAAGCTATTGCAGAAGGTGTTTAGAGATTGTAGATTCTGTCTAGAGTGTACCTATGTTCTAATCTGTATCCCGCTCCTTTGACCAGTAAAAACTTCTTACCCCCAGCTTCAATAACCAGTATTGCTGATGGAACTACACCCTCCTGTATTGAAGAATTGAGTAGCTCTTCAACCGTAATTGGATTGTATAGATGTCCATCAAGTATTAAGTATGATTTCCAATTCCTAAATAGCCTAGATATATCAATTTCGTGGGTCACTATAATTAATTCCCTCACTACCTATTTCTGCTATCCATCTAGCAATAATTTTTCTCTTAGCTACGTCAACATTTTCAAATGGTTCGTCGAGTAGAATTATATTTTGGTTTAAAAGCTAAGGCGAGACAGTTTCTGAAGAGTACTCGTTGACCATCTGATAATTCGTAGATCTTCTTTTCCAGATCTACCATCCCCACCTCTCTTAACATTTCCTTCGCTAAGGTACTATCAATTCCCTTTAACTCCTCATACAGGTAGATTATATCCTTCAGCTTAACACCTATGGAGAAGGCTTCCTGTAGATTAGAGGAGAGATTGGTGTAGTTTCTAATCTTCGAGACCTCCATTCCATCAATTCTTATACTTCCACGGTACGGTACAATACCTGCAATAGCTCGCAACAGTGTTGTCTTTCTAGATCCGTTAGGTCCTAAAAGCAGCACTTTCTCTCTGTTATATAGTGGTGTTTGCTCTTTTCACAATTTCTCTACCACTGTAGGATATGGAAACATTAATTAGCTCAATCATACTATCCTCTCCTCTTCTAGAGGCTTTAAAGAGAGGCGTCTTAAAGCAAGGACTGCGGCTAGTGTAAGTACAGCTGTTCACAGAATAGTTGAACCAAAAAGTAATCCAATTGATGCTCTCTCCACTAATAGCCATGTGATAGAGTCTCGTGTAATCAGGATAGTTTTTAAGAACTGATTCCCTCAAGTATCCACTCATAGATATAAGCTGTATAGAGTTGAACGGATTCAGGTAAATTATGTCCCCTATACCCAGAAAGATATACGCCATAGCAGATACGTAGGATATGAGGAAAGGTATGAAGAATATGGATCCTCTAATCTTTCTGGATACTTTAAGAGCAATAAGATTGAGAACTAGGAAGAGTGATGTGAGGAAAATCCCAGCTAGAACTATACCGAAGAAAATAACGAGCACATCGTTAGGAAGCATGAGTGTGTTAAACCTCTGTGAAAACATGCCAATAGTGCACACAATTAAAATCAAACCAAGCACAAGAGAGCTTGTAATTGAGCTGGTATAGGCTGAGGCTAGATAGTATTGCGGAGTTAATCTAGGTATCTTAATAAGATGTGAAAGACCACCAGTTTGATAGAACGGCATGTAGGCCCGTGATGTAGCAAAAGATGATACTGATGAGCAAGTTTTCCATGAATCGAACTGCAAGCCGTGAAAGAGTGTGTTTGTAGGGCGGAGGTGGGTCGATAGCTGTTGTGGAGAATGGTGATAGGATTAGAATAGATCTTAAGATGGGTAGGATTGACTTAATCAAACCTCAGGATGAGATGGATGAGAGGTTGAGGAGGTGTGTGCCTAGAGGAGCCAGGTGTAGAGAGGTACCTAGCTAGATACTCAAAGCTAGCAACATCGTGCATATAGGAGCGTATTCATTAAGAACTTTTAAAATAGTAGAGCGCACCCATGTTCAAAAAATCTTAAAACGCTGTTTCTACTCTCTTATCTAAACAAGTGGAGAGGTGTTATAATGAAGAGAATAGTGGTAATTGCTTTAGTAGCTGCGGCTCTAGCTGCAATACTACTAGCATATATGTTCTTCATCCACCCACAGTATGTTGTGCCAAGAAGAGTACTACGTGTTGGAACTTCGCCAGATTTTCCACCATTCGAATACATTTCACCAGGGGGTGAGATAGTTGGAATCGATATAGATCTCATTAAAGCCTTAGCGAAAAGGTTGGGCTATGAGGTTGAGATCGTATCTATGAGTTTTGACGGTCTCATACCGGCTCTAGTAAATAATCAGATAGATGTTATAGCATCTGGTCTAACCATAACTAGTGAACGGGCAGAGGTTGTATCATTTACAATTCCCTATTGGGATGCAGATCAAGCAATAATTGTAGCGAGAAACTCTAATTTTAGACCAAAAGGTTTAGAAGATCTAGTTGATAAGATTGTTGGTGTAGGGAGTGGCACCACTGCAGAGGGTTTGCTAACAGATTTCGTAAAAGATACTGGAAAGAATATAGATGTGAAAAGCTACGATAGCTACGTTCTTGCAGTAAAAGATCTGGTTAATGGACGTCTGGATGCAGTTGTTATAGACACACCTGTTGCAAGATCATTTGCAGAAAGCTACGATATTGTTGTGTCGTGCATTGTGGAAACTGGTGAGAAGTATGGTCTTGCTGTTAGAAAGAACGACACAGAGTTGCTAAACAATTTAAACAAAGTGTTGGAGGAGTTTTTGAAATCTAAGGAGTGGCAGGAAATAATCAATAAGCATGCTGGTTGAATAATGCAATGGATTGGATAAACAACGTACAATTTTTTACGTATGTTGGTGTAATACTATCATCTATAGGCACCACGCTTGCTCTATCCTTAGCAAGTTTCTCGATAGCTACAATAGTAGCGTTACTCCTTTCATTCATTGAGATCTTTGGTCCTAGACCTCTGGTAAAAGCTGTAGAGTGGTATGTAAAGATAGTTAGGGGGATACCACTAATACTTGCTCTGTTTATGTTCTACTATGGCTTGCCTAGAGTGGGATTTCCGTTACCACCACTATATTCAGCTATAATGGGGATAGCGCTCGTCGATTCGGCCTACCAGGAACAGCTCTTTAAAGGGGCTATAGAGGGAGTGAGTGAAAGACAGGTTGAAGCTGCTTATGCAATAGGTTTAACACAGTGGGAGGTGTTCAGACACGTTATTTTACCACAGGCTTTCAGAATAGCTCTACCGGGGTGGATTAATGAATTCTCGATGGTTCTCAAAGACTCTTCAATAGCATATGCAATAGGTGTTACAGAGATCTTTACACAGGCTGTGCATGTTGCGCATGTGATTGCGGACTATCTAAGGCCTCTGTTGATAGTTTCACTAATATATTTATGTATATGCTATCCACTGTCACAAATCTCAAGTAGGTTTCACAAAGGGCTTGTAGAGATGGGTATGATGGGAAGCTAGGTGAATCGCGGTGAAGGTTGATCTTCTGGTGGTTGAGGATCTCTGGAAATTCTATGGGAAGGAGGTCATTTTGAAGAATGTGAATTTTAATGTGGAGAAAGGTGAGACAAAGGTTATTATAGGTCCTTCAGGTGCTGGTAAATCAACGCTGTTAAGATGCATAAACCTTTTGGTGAGACCTGATAGAGGGAGAATAGTTCTTGATGGTGATGTGATTACAGAGAGAAGAGATGTGCATAACATTAGAAGCCAGATAGGATTTGTTTTTCAGCACTTCAATCTATTCAACCATCTTACAGCTATTGACAATGTGCTGCTTGGTTTAATAAAGGTGAAGAGGCTATCCAGAGAAGATGCAATGAGAAAGGCAAAGGAGGCTCTGCTATCAGTTGGCATTGCTGAAGATCTGTGGAGGAAATACCCAGCTCAACTATCAGGTGGGCAGCAGCAGCGTGTAGCGATTGCTAGAGCTATCGCAATGGATCCCAAGATAATACTTTTTGATGAACCTACATCAGCTCTGGATCCTGAACTCATATGGGAGGTTCTAAATGTGATGGAGAAACTCTCAAGAAATGGTATGACCATGATTGTTGTTACCCACGAGCTGGGCTTTGCTATAAAGGTTGCTCATGAAGTGATGTTTATGGATGGGGGCACTATTATTGAGAAAGGATTGCCAGAGCAGATACTCCTGAACCCTAGGAGTGAAAGGGTTCGAAGATTTATGGAGAGAATGTGGTACCTATACTCAATGGATAGAAAGTTTTGGAGGTCTGAAAATGCTAAATAACATACTGTATATTTTATTCAACTATGGATCAGCACTAGAAGTAGGGCTTAGACACACAATTATAATTACAGTAACATCGTACTTCACTGGGTTGGTAGTGGGTCTTCTTATTGCGGTACTAAGGGTGTACGGTGGTAGATGGATCAGAGGTGTACTTGGTATATTAGTCGAGATAATACGAGGCACACCAATGATGGTTCAGCTGTTCTTTGTGTACTATGCACTTCCCGAGATAGGTCTACTCTTAAACCCCGTAGCAGCCTCGATTATAGCAATAGCGATCAACTCAGCTGTATACCAGTCAGAGTACATAAGAGCATCAATAAGTGCAATACCGTATTCCCAGTTTGAATCAGCCTTATCGATAGGATTGACTAAATCTAGAGCGGTATTGACAATCATTCTGCCACAGGCCATCAGAGTGGCAACCCCAGCACTAGTTAACGAAGCTGTATATCTATTCAAGTATTCGTCCATTGCATATTTTGTGACAGCTCCCGAACTTATGTATATAGGTAAATTTATAGGTAGCAGAACTTTTCTCTATGTAGAGATGTACATTGTATTAGCAGCTATATACGTTGCTACCTCTATAGTGTTGACCGAGCTAGCAAAAGTTATAGAAAGGAGATATGTAATTCCAGGCCTTCTTAAAAGCAAAGCTTAGAAAGTTGCAAAAAATACAGCAAACATGTGGCTGCAGATTACTCATGCTTACTAATAATGCATCCACATTCTACTCTATAAAGCATCTAAGTCATCACGCAGACATCTAAAACTCTATAGTGTGCTAGGTTTGTAACTCTTCTAAGGTTTAAAATTCTAATACGGCTGTAGTATTTTGAGGTGCTAAGTATATGAGCGCAGGTGCATATCAATGAAAATTAGTGACGTTCATATACACTCATCTGGTAGAGAGAGTCATGAATCAATAGAAAAGGCATTTGATGAAAGTGGCATTGAAAAAGCTGTTGTAATTTCATTCCATCCACACCTTTTAAAAGATACGTGGATTCCAATTAGCGTTGAAGAGTTTAGAGAATCGGTAGCTCATCTTTCTAGAATTCAGAGAATGTTGAGAGGCAGAGTTTACGGTTTTTCATTTGTAGATCCACGTATGGTAGGAGAGGTGGTTGAGCTAGTTAAGATTGTAGAATGGGCTTTAACAGATCGGGAATTAGTAGGCGTTAAAATGATTCCAGCCGAATGGTATCCATACGATGAAAAACTCTATCCCCTCTATGAGAAGCTTGAGGACTTAGGTGCACCCATACTATTCCACTGTGGAATATCTTGGGGGTTTCCCGACTCATCTAGATTCTGCAGACCTGTCTACTTTGAGGCACTTATGAGATTTAGGAAGTTGAGGTTTGCCTTAGCTCATCTTTGCTGGCCTTGGATAGATGAGGCCTTGGCTGTAGGAGGAAGATTTCTATATCCATATAAGTATGGCTACATAGCTTCAGCTCCATATAAGAGGCCACAAATTATTTTTGATATATCTTCGGGGGCACCGCTTATGTGGAAGATAGACGCTTTGCAGAAGGCAGTTGCATATCTGGGAGCTGAGATGCTAATGTTTGGCTCAGACTGCTCTTCAGCAGACAATAAGCAGTGTCTTGATGACGCCATCAAAAGAGACTTCACAATTCTGAAGGGAATACTTGCAAGGACTGATTATGAGCTAGAGACCATATTTAGAAGAAACTTTGAGTGGTTTGTCGAAAATAAGTAGGCTAAAAATTGGAAGCTTTACAGTAATAAAGAGCTTGCATAGTGAGCCTTTGAATCATAAGCAGTTATACAGATTAACGATCACCCCTAATTAGAAAACCACAATTAAACACTCTACGGAGATGTAGAGCAATAAGATGCAATTTGGTGGTATATAATGCTAATACAGCTCTTTAGGACAAGGAACGTTGATGAAAGAATACTAGAGGATGTAGCACTCAGCTTACACAGCATCTTTATGGCTGAAGTCGAGATCCAAAATTACTATATAGAACTTCCTGACAATATATTTGACAGCGAGAGAATGCAGTACCTAGCAGATGCTGTGATCTACCATGTATACAAATACAAAAGCCTTGCAGCAGTAGCAATAGTACTGGTGGGGTTTGATGCATATATAAAGGGGCTAAACTTTGTCTTTGGACTTGCAATACCCCATTTGAAAACAGCGGCAGTGTTTCTGCCTAGGCTAGCAGCAGTCACCCAAGCTGCACTTTTCCCAGAGAGGATTAGAAAGGAGGTTGTGCATGAGTTAGGCCATATACTAGGATTGAAGCATTGTTCAAGAATTAACTGTGTTATGAGTTTTAGCAATAGCGTCACTGATATTGATCGAAAGACTGTAAAGTTCTGCCACAAGTGTGGAAAGATCTTGGAGAGCAAGGGCTACAGAATTAGCAGAGAATTCCTCCTCCTGTAACGATGTGAACTAGAAGGGTTTAGCCCCACAGGATGTATACAGGATAAGTCGGTGACTGGTAAGCCTAGGGAATATCGGCCTAAGGGCTTTATCACCCTTAGGTTCTATATCCCCCGGCCTACCAGGGTTCTCCGACTTATTCTGCATACATCCTGTGAGTTTGGCCCCCAGCTCTATATATAGCGTAGGCAGAGCCTTAATTATAGTGAGATACATAGTTTTCTTTTCTATCAATATAGATATTTTGATGTGCTATGTTCATTTATTTTATGATGGTATTACCAGCTGTATGTTTTTAAATATATTTATTAATCATTTAATTGGTTTAAGTATTATCTAACTATGTGTATTATATTCTCCCAGTCCCTTTTAATGAGATTAAGGTGTTGAATGCTGTGTAGTGAAACTCTAATCGTTGAGAAGCTTGCTAAGAAGCTTCTCGTTCTAGGATACGATGTATATAGCAATTTTAGATTCATGGGATTAGAGTTTGATGTTATGGCAGTAGAGCTTTCTAAAGAATTTTGGCGACCACTTGTACACATATTTGAGGTTAAGGTGAGGGCTAAACCTAAAATAGTTGATCAAATTGAGAAGAGATTAGGAATGGCTGATTATTTATACATAGTTGTTCCATACGGGCTCTATCCATGGATTTTAAGAAAGATTAATAATTTAACTGGGGTTATAATATATAAGGATGACGATCTGTATGTGTTTAAGACTCCTGTCTTTATAGGTAATGGTTATAGAATTCTGATGCGGATGCGCTACTTTAAGGAGCAGACCCGGTATACGGATTAGGGAATTATAAGAGATTTATACCTTGCGAGATATTCTGTATTGCGATGATGAGTGACTCCAATGCATGATTGTGCAGAGATGATATGCTCCAACCCATGCTGACTCCGATCCACATCAATGTGGCAGTGCAATTATATTGATTATAGTTTATATACTTGCAGAGGAAAAGTTCTAAATAGCCCGGTTGCCCGTGCAAATAAACCCCGTCGTCTCGGGGCTGCATGTACACGGGGCGGGTCACCCCCGGATCACCTCCTCTCTTCACTGCATATTTCTATTATATCACCATCACTGACGCTCAACAGTTTTTCTGCAGAACCCATATTTACAGCTAGCTCTGCTAGCTGTAAACTATTTTCATAAAGTACAAGCTCTCCAGGCATTCCCTTTGAAAATACTTCTAGAATCTTAGATTTTACCGTAGCACCGCTTGCATGCACATACACCTCATCTCCTACACCTGCATTAAGAGCGATTATGACATCTGTAAAGTTTTGGGAGAGCATTATGTTGCCGAATTTATCTATATGTACTACCTTTAGTTTTACGCAGCCATTTTTTCTCTCCATGAAAAACCCTATATCTATGTCAATTAACCCATCCATACTTATTTCCTTTCCAACATGAGAGGGATCTAAGCCACACGCAATTCTAGCTGCTATTGGTGCAAACACATCCCTTCCATGGAATGATCTTGAGACTGGCTTTCTAAAGTAGATATCATTCTCTATTAGATGCACCTTTTCAATTCCATCATGTTTTGCAGCTGGCATTAAGATACCGTTGTCAGGACCTATGAAGTAGTACCTCCTCGACACTACAAGGAGGGCCTTTCTACCGCTCCCCACACCTGGGTCAACAACAACCAGAAATATTGTTCCTGCTGGAAAGTATCTGTAAGCGGCGTATAGAGTAAAAGCAGCTTGATGCAGATTGAAACTCCTTACAGAATGAGTCACATCAACAATCCTTACATCTCTGCAGGTATCTAGAATAACCCCCTTCATAGCGGCCACATAGTAGTCTTCGTACCCGAAATCCGTTAACACAGCTACAACTCCACAAGGTTTTTCCATACCCAGAGACACCGTAGCGAGTGGGGCACTGCAAGATAAAAATTTTGAATAGAAGCTCAGTATTGAAAAGCAATAGTATTCACATCAGCTACACCCTCGGTAAAGGTGAAGAGCATTGTCAGCTAAGGGATGCCGTGAGAATTCTTTTGATCTACAGAGTAGGCTTCTAGCCATCAGTTGGGGAGTTTAAATCATCCATCATACCGTCTTGAATTCATCACCAGCCAGCAGGTTCTGTTGAGGTTTGATTAGCACTAATAATCCCTTTTATAGGTTACCCTATTCATTGAGAGGAGGTCTTGCATGATGATGAAGAGGCTCTGATGCTCATGATGATCGTATCCTCTCACTGAATAAAGGTTATTAATACCGTTTCAACAATTGCAGCTGTCAGCAGCATTATGTGAGATACCAGTACAGTAAGAATAAAATTGTATAGAAGAGTTCTATCTATTCTTCTGCTTAGAAAGCTCAGCGTCAGCTTGAGTGATGCTATGATGGATAGGGAGTACGAGTATAGCTCAAGGTATGTATGGGGCATGAGCATTAACGATACTATGCTTAACTGCCTCGGAATTCCTGTAGCTATTTCAAGGTTGACAGCAGATATATTGAGAGCCCAGGCGGTTGTGATCATCGTTGACATGTATACAACTACGTTTATAAAGAATGGTAGAGCGAATAGAATATTGATGAGGGCATTTCTCGTGAAGATAATATAGATTCTTTCAATAAATGACGTGTTTGTTAGAGCTACTGATACACTTCTTATCTCATCTTCTATAGCACCTCTGAGATTCTCCGGAGGCTCTACGTACACTGCTACAGATACTAGTAGAGCCAGTGATAATATTAATATAGCTAGGGCTAGCGGAAGATAGTTAACAAATTGATTCAGCCAAGAGCTGAAGATGCTACCCACAGCATGCACCAGGTGTATACGGAACACTATTTAAACGGAATTTAAACCTTTAATTCAACAAGGAAGGTGATATGGGGTCTGAAGCCCAATTACACAGATAACTTCACTAGGCTAATGAAATATGTAAATTTTTGTATAAATTATGTAGAGCAAAATGCTCCTAATCAGGTTAGCGAGAGAAGCTTTCATTATATAGTGCGCTATTTAGTCGTAGTGATTTCAAAGCTTATAGAAGCCATCAATCTAGCTATAGAAGTTAATAGAAGGTGTCAAGATATTAGCACACTTATTGAGATGGGTAGAGCCTTCCTACAGGCTAGGTACAGCTATGCTGACACCGAAACGGTGTACACCATTCTAAAGAAGCTATGCCCTTGCATAAGAGAGACAATTCTGGAATTGAGTGATTAGGTGATGATGATGAAGATGCAATACGGTTCTCTGCATCTATTGCTTCTTTTCGCTCTGCAGCATCTCAATAGCCTTAGCGATATCCCCTCCAGCTCTAATTAAAGCCTCTTTGGCAGCATCATAGCTCACACCAACGAATTCAGCAATGAATGATACATCCTCATCCTTAACGCTCAAAGATTGCTTTGCAGTATTTACATCCTCCGATTCTTCCTTAACAGACTTGGGCACTATGTAGAAGATCTTTTGTGAGGCGAATTCGAATGACATCACATCCGGGCGCTCAAGTACAAGTCTTTTACCCCCTAACTTTATCACGACTTCATCTACATTCTCAAGCTGTTCTATTTTCATACCCATCTTTTTCAACTGCTTTAATTGCTTCTGCAATTCACGAGGATTTATAGGGAACATATTTTCTCACTATAGATAAGCCTTTAACGGCAGAATCTATAGTAGTGTGCAGGTAGAATATAAGTGATAGTGGTTGAAGGATAGATGGGTATAGAGTTAACAGTATTGGGAGCGGGCAGAGAGGTTGGTAGGGCAGCCGTTCTACTCAGTGGTGCAGACGGTAGAACCAACATCATGCTGGATTACGGTGTTTCATTTGATGAAGATGACAAACCTCTACTACCCCTAACGGTACCGCCGTCAAAGATCACAGCCATTTTAATTACTCATGCACACCTAGATCACATTGGAGCTGCGCCATTTCTGTACACATCAGCAAGGCCTATGGCGGCGATGAGTAGACTTACGCTGGAGATAGGCAGGCTTATGATCGAGGACATGCTTAGGCTTTCGGGATACTATCTACCATTTGAATACCCTGAACTTATTACGATGCTTGAAAATACAAAGACTGTAGGACTGGGGGAAAGTTTCTGGATAAACAACATCTACGTCGATGTGCTGAATTCGGGGCACATCCCAGGAGCTTTCATGTACAGGTTGGTGAGTGGTGAACGTAGCGTAGCTTATACAGGAGATGTGAACACTATAGACACAAGACTGTCCAGAAGGTTAAGTACAGATGGTGTGGAGGCTAACATACTCATAATGGAATCAACCTACGGAATGTACGATCATCCAAGTAGACAAAGAGTCGAGGATTTATTCATTGAAACAGTTAGAAGTGTGGTAGAGGATGGTGGTATAGCACTGGTGCCGGCATTCTCACTAGCAAGATCTCAGGAAATCCTGGCTCTACTGGTAGAGAGATTACCTCACTCCAATGTTTACTACGATGGTATGGCCAAGGAGATTCTCGACCTCTTTCTAAAGCACAGAGAATTCATCAGTAGATACGATCTTCTTGAAAAGGTAAAGAACACGTTCACACCCGTGAGAAGTAGTGAAATGAGGAAGAGAATATGTAGAGAGCCCGGCAGCATAGTAGTCACACCTGCAGGTATGCTTAAGGGAGGACCTGTTCAGTACTATATAAAGAGGCTGTGGAATGATGAGAAGAACACAATTATTTTGGTGAGCTACCAGGCACCAACAACACCAGGTAGAAGATTGCTGATGCTGGGATCTTTAGAGGATGGAGGTCCACGTGTCCGTGCAAAAATATACTGGTTTGACTTCTCTAGCCATGCTGGGGCTACCGATCTATTTAACCTCGTAAAAAGTGTAAAGAATCTAGAGAAGGTTGTGCTTGTTCATGGAGGTGAGGACTCTATCTATACCTTAGGGTACCGTATTAGAGAAGAGCTTGGTGTAGACTTTATAGCACCTAAAAATGGTGAAAAGCTGAGTTTATGATAAACTGATCCTTTACAGCCCTGTGGGAGGGGCACTACTTCAACAGCACTTTAAAAACGCTACTACCTAATACCGCAAGAGATCTTTGCAGAACGCGATTGAAATGATGAATAGCCGCTGCAGTATCAGCCACATTACCTGTAATTATCTTCTTTCATATTTCAATGCATTTTTAAATAGAAGATAGTAATCTTCAAGTGTGATGTCTCTCAATAATGGTCTCTCAATTCTATATGCATTAAGGCAATTAAAGTCTATCTCCACAACTCCTATATCCTCTTCGTACTGTTTCAGTGTGCGGATTGTATTTCCAAGGGGGTCCACTACTACCGAGGCTCCACCAAACCCAAATCCTCCAACGAATCCTGCCATGTTTATCCATGCAAAATAAGCACTATTTTCTACAGCTCTAGCACGTGCCATGATGTGAAATAGCTGTACAGAAGTGTCTGGAGCTGCGGATATGTTAATATACAACTTAACTCCCTTAAGCATATATACTCTGAATACTTCTGGAAAGAAAATATCATAGCATACTGTAACACCTATTCTAACATCTTTAAATAGCCACGGGTCGAAGGAGCCTTTGTAGGGCTTGAACCAGCGGCTCTCATTGAATGATGAGAATGTTGGCAGGTGTCTCTTCCTGTATATGTAAATGCCCCCCTTATCATCAACAGCAAGCACAGAATTGTAGAGATAACCTCTATCAGAGATCTCTGGGAAGCCTGCAATAATACCTATTCCATTCTTACTAGCAGTTTGCTGAAGCTCCCTAACGTAGGTCGAATTCACATCCAATGCTAGTCTAAACACCTCATCTTCAATCAGATAACCAGTTAAGAACATTTCTGGAAATATGTACAAATCCGCATTAACTGATGATATGACATCCTTTATTTTAGAGAGATTTCTCTCTATGCTACCATTAAATGGATTCGATTGAACCACTGCTAAACGTAGTATACGTTCCATGAACTACACCATTAACTGAAACCTCCTTCATACGAAAATAAGCATTACTTTCTTTTCCACGAAAAGGAAATCCTTATATCTCGGTCAGCATAACTAAATCTACGTATCTTTCCATCACTAAATGCTCAGCTTGGAATTTTTAAATTACTAGATACCTAATAGATGTAGGTGAAGTGTTAAAAATAAAACCTACTGCATTCTAAACCGTACACTGGAAATCCAGCTAACGGTATAAAGCCATGACTGTATCGAGAATTGTACCTGTGCTAGACTATAATTACATTGCGAGGAGGGTTGCTCAATTTTTGGAGGAGATGCTTAGAAAGACTGATGCACGTGGTTACGTCATCGGTCTAAGTGGAGGTATTGACTCAACTACTGTTACATACTTAGTGGTTAAGATGCTAGGTAGAGATAAATTAAAGGTATTGATAATGCCGGATTCGAATGTTACCCCGGAGGAGGATGTTGAAGACGCTATATATGTTGCAAAAGTGCTGGGAGTGGAGTACTATCTGTTTGACGTGTCTAAGCTGATAGATTCCTTTTCAAGAATTCTACCATTCTTTGATATAGATCACAACCTATCCGTAGGTAACTTAAGGGCCAGAATTAGAATGGCATCACTGTATTACTTTGCCAATAGATTTAACATGCTAGTTGTAGGTACGGGTAATAAATCAGAGTTACTACTAGGATACTTTACCAAGTATGGAGATGGTGGAGCCGATGTTCTACCACTGGGAGATCTATATAAAGTACAGGTGAGAGATTTAGCTAGATTCTTAGGAGTCCCTGAGAAAATAGTATGTAAACCGAGCAGCCCCAGGCTATGGAAGAACCAGTTAACAGAAGATGAGCTAGGACTAAAGTACGAACTTATAGACTCAATATTGTATCTGTATGTTGATAAAAGGATGGATGCAAGGAACATCGCGTCCATTCTAGGCATCCACATAGACAGCGTAATCAATATAATAAGGAGAATCTATAGAAGTGAACACAAGAGGAGACCTCCCGCAATACCTAGACTAACCACTACAAATATAGCTTACGATCTGAAACTGCCCATGCATATAGAAGACCAGGAGCCGGAGGTATGATGTGATGTAGCAAATCTGAGAATGTGATGAAGGGCTCGAATCTGATATGCCTTATCTAAACAAGTGCTCCCTTAATTTTCTCCATGTCTCTCTAAGATCCTCCGGGATAACCTTTGCTCTTGCTAAAACAGGCATGAAGTTAGTATCCCCATTCCATCTAGGGACTACATGTACATGTATGTGTCCTTCAATTCCAGCACCTGCCGCCTTACCTATGTTGGCACCTATATTGAAGCCGTGCGGATTGTAACAATTCCTAATAGCACCTAAAACTCTATTAAGGGTATTCATGAGGTCCATGAGCTCTTCTCCATTTAAAAGCTCTGTCGAGGGAACATGCCTTTTCGGTGCAATCATTACGTGAGCATTATTGTAGGGGTAGCGGTTGAGTATGGCAATGGTATGCTGCGACCTATATACAACATAGTTTTCCTCATCAGACCCTCCTACAGCTCTACAGAATACACATTCACTTGTGTACGATGCTTGTACTACATATGTCTGTCTCCATGGGGCCCAAATCACATCCACGTAGTGCATATGCTCTTCACCATCTAGTTGACACCCCTGAATACCTATATAGAGACTGGGCTTATATTATTTTAGATAAATATGTTGATTTCTACCTATTGAGCAGTACTAATAGGTACAGTATTAGGTATATGAATGTGGATATGGAAAAGAACGTAACCATAGGAATGCCCCAAGACGCTACAATCCTCGTTCCCTTCGGTATATCGCTTAACTTCTCCCTCCATATCAGATCATCTTCATATACATCGAAACTTCTTCTTTCAATTCTTCCTGGAACAAGTATTGGATAGTAGAACCTCTTTCTGTAAATTGTGTCGACATCCACAATTCTGTGGAACAACACAATGTATAGTTTTTTATGTAGGGGCGTCTCTAGGCTGCCTAAGAAATCCATATGCTTTAAATTGTGCAGTATATTATATATAAGGAAGAGTGTCATAACTACTGTATAAACTATGAGCACTGCTACAATAGGAGGTAGAACTAATATAACGCTAGATAGGTTAGCTATCATCGAAGAATTCCAACGATACATAAATGGAGTATATTGTACATAGGGATACACCACAGTAAAAGATGTTATTGCAAGGAAGTCTGCTCCTCCCATAAGTTTGAATACAAAGACCAGCACTGCTACACTAGAAACTATTACTAGTGAAATGATTATTGATAACAGTTGATAGACCGTCAATCCATTTAATGCTTTGATTACTCCTAAAGGTAACCCTACAGCTAGTGACGGTATCCATACAGAAGGGTTTATTTCCCGCGTTCTCCAATCTTTCGCTGCAGCAATAGAGAATGTTATGATGAGTATACTAACTTTCACAAGCTCTTCTATCACTGCTACATTACCACATTTATGGAACGTATCTGTTTCTCTACACCCTACGCTTGACCGATATTTGCTGTTTCTATGTGCTCCTCATGTTACTCAGGATCTCTGATTCCAGCCTCAGTAATTGCGAATACAGCCTCACTTTCTGGAAGATGGGGTGCATCAACGATTCTAGCAATTCTTCTATTCCCTCTACTCTTCTTTAACTGCACGCGAATACCAGGTGCATGGTAGAGAACGTGCCCCCCTATGGCTACCGTTGGATCACCGTAGAATACATCCGGTCTCGCCATGACCTGGTTAGTGACAACGACCGCTACATCGTACAGCTCAGCCAGGGACATGAGTTGGTGCAGATGCCTATTCAACTTTTGTTGCCTAAGTGCGAGATTTTCCCTGCCTGGGTACTCCGCTCTAAAGTGGCCCGTGATGGAATCTACTATTACGAGCCCTATGTTCTCCCTTGGTATGAGGTCCTTAAGCTCCTCCACTACCGCCATTTGATGATCGCTATTAACCACCCTATTATAGTATATGTGTTCCATCACCTGATCGGGGTCCATTCCCAGTGCCCTAGCCATTGATTCCACTCTTTCCCATCTAAAGGTGCCTTCGGTATCTACATAGACAGCCTTTTTACTTAATCCACCCTTTTCTAATGGAAGCTGCACATTAACTGTAAGCTGGTGACACAGCTGTGTCTTCCCACTGCCAAACTCACCAAATAACTCCGTTATAGTCTTAACCTCAACTCCTCCACCGAGAAGGGTATCCAGATTCCTACTACCAGTGGTTATCTTAGGAAGATTCAATCGCTCCTTCTTTATCTCAAGTGCCGTTCTAAAGCCAAGGCCAAGAGCGTCCCTAGCCTGGCCGATGAGTTTCTGGATTGTGGGCAGCGGTATAGCTAGGTTTTGGCTTAACTCCTGCGCATTAGCGGCAGCTAGGGCCTCAACTGTTGTTATCCCTAGCTCTTGGAGCTTCTTAAGTATTGTACTAGAGATGCCCAGATCCTCAAGACTACGAATCTTACGCTCAGCCATCTATACTCCCAATAAACACTTCAGCTAAGTTTCCTAATATACCCTTTTGCACCTCGCCAAAACTTTTAATAAGAGCTTCGTCGACCCCAATTAATTTTTATAAAAATAAATACTAATCTATAGCATTAAGAGGGTTGAGCCGCAACATGGCTGTGAGATATGAGGTTGAACCAAAATGAGACTACTGCTCATACATGCTAAAACATTTTCATACAAAGCTAGAGAAAGGGCTATAGAGGAAGGAGAGGATGTTGAACATGGAAACAGGGAGGGTGTTTTCGAGAATGCTCTCGTAGTCTTCGTAACTGTTGAAGAAGATGATGGTAGGAATCCCGCTGTAGTTGTTGATAAGGCTGCTAACGATGTGATGGATGTAGTTAAAAAGGTGAGCGCCTCTACCGTTGTGATATACCCCTACGCCCACCTATCCTCTTCCCTGGCACCTCCAAAGACGGCAATCAATATACTTGATTCGTTAAAGGCTGCTCTTTCCGAACGTGGAGCTAGAGTTACGAGAGCACCATTTGGATGGTATAAGGAGTTCGTGCTCCACTGCTACGGTCATCCTCTAAGCGAACTTTCTCGCCAAATAGTAGCTAGTGAGGAAGCAACTAAGAGGACCTTTGATAAAAAGTACTATATTCTTACAACAGATGGAAAGTTGGTGAAACCTGAGGAATACGAGTTTAAGGAGAGTGAGTTGGAGCTAAAGATCCTAGTGGATAAGGAGGTGTTTAGGAAGGAATTTGAAGGAGGTCAAGGTAGAGTGCAGTATTATTTGAGGAAGTTTGGCTTTGAGTGGGAGGAGTACTCCGATAGAGGCCACCTCAGATACGAGCCTCACGCAACCTTAATTTTAGAAGCCGTCTCAGCTTATTCGTGGCGTGTAGCAAATTCGTTAGGTATACCCATCTTTAGAGTCCGTGGTACTAACATGTTCGACCTTAACGTCGAGCCTATCAAGCAGCACGCTGCTCTTTTTGGAGAACGTATGTATGAAGTTAAGATGGATATAGATAGATTTGTACTTAGATTTGCAGCATGCCATCAGCAGTTCTCAATACTTAAGGATTGGGTGCTAAGCTATAGGGACCTACCTATTGGAATGTTTGAAATAGCAGACAGTTACAGGTATGAACAGAGGGGTGAGCTGATCCTAGGTTTCAGGTTGAGAAGATTCCACATGCCTGATCTACACATACTTACGCGTGATCTTGAAGAGGCTAAAAGAATAGCCTTGATAGTTAGGGAAAAGATCATGGAAGAGGTTAAAAAAGTAGGAAGGGATTACCAGGCAATATACAATGTGACTGAGGATTACCTAAATATGCATTTTAACCATGTTGTAGAGCTTGTAAAAAGAGAGGGGAAACCCGTTCTTCTAGTGGTATATCCAGCAGGTATATATTATTGGGTTATAAATGTGGAATACGTGATAATAGATGAGCTTAACAGGCCTAGGGAGATAGCTACATGGCAGATTGACGTGGGGAATGCTAAGAGGTTCGGTATAAAGTATGTTGATGAAAACAATATGGACAGGCATCCTATCGTGATCCATACAGCGATCATAGGCTCAATTGAAAGGTACATTTACATGATATTCGACAAGATAGCTCACGATGAGATGAAGGGTATCTCTCCAACGCTTCCCCTCTGGCTATCACCTATACAGGTAAGATTAATACCCGTGTCAAAGGACTATATTGAATATGCCACCAACATAGCACGTATACTTACAAACAATGGAATAAGGATTGACATTGATGACAGAGACGAAAGTTTGGGTAAGAAGATTAGAGATGCAGGAGTAGAGTGGATACCATACGTCGTCGTGGTAGGTGAGCGTGAGGTTAAGACAAATACTATTAATGTCCGAATTAGAAAAAGTGGTGTTCAGAGGACACTCACGCTCGAGGAGTTTATAAAGATTCTAAATGAAGAATTAAATGATTATCCAAAAATTGAGAGCACACTGCCACTACACCTAAGTAAGAGACCAAAACTATATTACTTACAGCCACTAACGGTATAAACCCTTGGAGATGCGGGAAGCCATGATGAACTGTTGCCCTCCCTGATTGAGCAAGGTGATGACATGAACCTCCTCTGAGGTATGAAAATGACCGTGGTTAGTATCAGAATTCCAGCAAAAGTCACTCTATTTGGTGAACACGCCGTTGTGTACAATAAACCTGCTATAGCCTCCACGATACCTGTGTTTATAGACATTACTGGAAGAAAGTTGGATGACAGAAGGCTTCTAATTAATCTAGATGGTGCCAGCGTGCAGATAAAGGGAATTTTATTTGATAGGATATCAGGTGGACACACAGTACTTCCCGATGACAACTATTTGTCGCGTTTCACCAGCTATATTGTTACTGGGCTAGATATCTGCGAAGATGAATTGAAAATCAATAGAAGTGGATACGAGGTAAGTATAGGTAGTAGCCTACCAATAGGAGCTGGACTAGGTACCTCGGCTGCTATATCTGTTGGAACAATGGCTATGTGTTTAGCGCTTAGCACTCACTATAGCACTGACGATTCTCATGTTAAGAAAATGGTTGCCTTATTAGCATGGAAGACGGAGCAGAGAGTTCAAGGTATGGCAAGCCCTATGGATACATTCACCATTACATACGGCGGTATCAGGTACATCAAGCCGTGGATACCCGATACCGAAATCTTGAACTCCACTAATAAATTCAATATTATTGTTGGCTATACTCCCAAGAGGTACACAACTGCTGAGTTGGTAAAAAAAGTAAAGAATCTGAGGACAAAAGAGGAATCCGTAATGAACATGTTACTGGATGTAGTAGAGAAAATAGTTGGAGAAGCGAGGGACGCTGTTGTCCACGGTGATGCTGAAAAGCTAGGAATCCTAATGAACATTAACCACGGTGTGTTAGAGTCAATGGGCGTGGTGTCTCTGGAGCATAGTTATATAGTAAAGATACTGCTTGCTGCGGGAGCTCTTGGTGCAAAGACTAGCGGGGCAGGTGGTGGTGGTGCGTTTATAGCATTAGCTAGAAATAGAGAACACGCAATTGTATTGAAAAATATTGTAGAAGCATTTGGTGGAAAAGTGGTGGCCCTAGAACTTTATGAGAAGGGTTTTACAGTTAGCTATAGAGAATAGTTCTTCTAGAGGCTTCTTATGCATGGGTATGTACATACTTCTGTATGATATTCTCGAACATCTGTTTAAGTTTGGCAGCATCGAGAAAGGCCTGCTAGATCACGTTAGGATTGGTGACAGACCATCAATTGAGAGCATAATTGAAAATGGCATTGAAAGAAACATGCTTAAAGAAGATGATAGTAAAATCTACCTGCTGAACCCTTTTGAATTTCTACTCTTACTTGATGAAATCGGTCTAGACACTTCAAGGTTATGCAGCTATATATCATGGAGTGAATTTGAAAACTTTGTTGCAAATAAACTTTACGAATTCGGATGGGAGTACATCTTAGGGTATTCCCACAAAAGAATTTCAAGATTTCAAATTGATGTTATTGCTATGGATTTTGTCTTAAAGAGGGCGCTGGTGATCGAGTGTAAGCACTGGAGGAAAAGCCTTGGGGTAAGCTCTTTAAAGAGAATTGTGCTAGATCACCTAGTGAGAGTTGATAAACTCGTGAACTACT
Organism: Ignisphaera sp.; assembly: GCA_025058535.1. Classification (GTDB taxonomy): domain Archaea; phylum Thermoproteota; class Thermoprotei_A; order Sulfolobales; family Ignisphaeraceae; genus Ignisphaera. Next base: position 37,767 of record JANXEL010000033.1, read on the forward strand.
GTGAATGGGTTACTGTGGATATTTCCAGATTGCGTGATATAGAGAACTTAATACCAGTTGTAGTAACATTGAAGAAAGGAGGTGTAAAAGTAATAGAGGGTGTTCCCATAGTATCACTGCACCACTTAGGTGATTTTCTAATTAATATCAGCAGCTATCTAGAGCTACTTAACATAAAGGTATTTAAAAATAGATGCTATGTGCAGCCTACAACCACTTACTAACTAACCATCTATGTATAGAATTCTATTGCTGCATATCCAACGATTATGTCCTCTTCGCCCGTCACATCCCCCGAGTGGTAGTACTTAAGGAGTTTAGCTCTAGAATTGAGTTTCTTCGCGTACTCCATAGCAATCGCTATAGCACCATAACCGCACACCGTTGAACTATACCTATCAACGAGTGATAGAAACTTTTTCGTATCAAGCTCTACTATAGACTCTATGAACTTATAGTCGAGATTCCTTACATTCTCCATAACGTTAGTTGTAAAGATCACATAATCATAGATGCTCCCATGGTGTGTAAAATCCGATGATGCTATCACGACTGCCTTCTTGTTTGATAATTCTATAGCCTTTTTCAATGCTGCTGCAAATTGTTGCGCCTCTTCCAACGTAATATCCCTTGCAACTATCGGTACCAATTTAAAGCTATCCCCATATATGTATTGAAGAAATGGTAGCTGAACTTCCACAGAGTGTTCCCGGGTGTGAGCCAGAGCATCATCGCCCATCAGCGGATACAGCTGCTTCAAACTCTTTATAACATCAATATCAACATCAATAGTGCCTAAGGGTGTAGCCCATTTTAGATAGTAGCTTACCGTTGTTATTTTATCCCCAAAACCAGTGTGGTTTGTACCCAGAATAACCGCTAGGTCGATATTTTGGACCTGTTCTGCTAACTCTTTATAATACCAAGCTGCACATGCTGCTGAGAAGTAGTAACCTGCATGCGGCACAATCCCCCCCACAATCTGCCTCTCACCGATATATCCTCTCTTTGGTAGCGAGCCTGGACCCTTTTTAGGGTCCGTATACGCCTTCTCTATTTCATTTAATAGCTGCCTCTTATTTAACGGGTAAAAATTCCATGCTCCTGCTTGAGGCTCCCTGATAGCCATAACCCACAACCTCGTAGTATTAACGGCTAGGTAAATCATAAATTTTTGTGACAAAACTCCTTCAATTAGAGAGACTCTAGAAGTTCTATATCACTTATATTGAGCCTCCATCCCATAGCTCCCCCAATTTCTAAAACATGATTCTTCTGCTCACTCTTGACAATAGCCGCGACATTAGGTCTCGATATGAGGAAGTTCAAGGCTATCTGTGCAGGTGTTTTTTTGTAGTTGTTAGCTATTTTTATTAATAATGGATGTCTTACCACGGACCCCCCGTCAAGAGGTCTGCATGCCTGTACTAGTATATTGTTTTTAATTGAAAATGGAAGCATATCTCTCTCAATTCTCTTATTAAATACATTATACACTACTTGATTTACTACAATACTGTATTTCCTTACACTTTCAATTGCTTCTTTCAAATCCTTTACCCTATAGCTACCCACACCAATATACCTTGTGTACCCCATTTCAGCAAGCATTTCTAATATTCTAATCTGGTGCTGTATGGGCAAGATTTCGTGGATTCCATAAACCAGTAGAAGATCCACATAATTTGTTCTTAGACGCCTAAGGGATGCTTGTACCGCCTTAATTGCACTGTCCTCGTTGGCTAAACTATACGGTAGTAACTTCGTCACTATAAATAATCTTTCCCTACCAACTCTAGCTACCACTCTCCCGATAAGCTCTTCTGCTAATCCATCAGCATAGAAGGCCGCTGTCTCGAGCACATTTACACCTATTTCAATGGCATTGATCAGCGCCTCTTCTGCGTTCTTGTAGTTGTATATGTTCCAAGTACCAATACCTATAGCACTTATACGCTCACCAGAACCCCCAAGAGACTTGCGGTCATCTACATCTACAGTAAAACGGGGAATTCTGCCCCACCCTTAACCTCCTAGTGCCAATGGAAAGAACTCTAGCTCAGTACAATTACTGGGCAGAACATCGTCAGGATAGAGCTGTGCGTCTCTGCACAGTACTAAAACCTCATCATGGCTGATTTCTAGATTTAGCATTTTAACAATAGTATCAACGATATCTCTAATAGGTGTACCACTATACACGCCAATTTCTACCATCCTACCTTTATCTCCAAAGCCAAACAGTTTAACTTTAACCCGTGCACTCCACCCTTCGCTTTTCATTCTATAGCAGCCCTCATAGAAAGTATGCAGTCTAAAAATTATAAAGGTATATCTTTCTTACAATGATGAGCCTGGTAAACAGTATCTTAGATAAACCGCAGCAGGACCCATACAAACACTCCCTAATTAACCAGTAATATTAAATGAACGGTTTTACACGCTAGTTGGAATTACGGATGATGCTGCTGCATCCCTATTCCCGAGGCTCATCAGCTCGTATGAACTATGTAGCCTAATTGAGAACCTCTTCTAATTGTGATCGGTGCGTATCCTCCCATGATTATTATCTTTGGAATGCCACTAAAAGGCCCTATGATAACTTCATTCAAGAATTTCACACCAAACACTGCTAGGTGGAACACCGGTTTCATCGATACGGTTTTACCCTTCTCAACTTCTATAGTTTCGTTAGGTAGGGCTATACATATCTCTTTAGGATTTATAGTATAGACATCCTGTATTGGTACAGGTACTGATAGTTGAAGTAGCTTATCCACAGCCTCATCTAGGGAATCTCCATGTAGCAGTATTCCATTGTACTGCGCAATCTCCCTGCCAATGTTTGTGAGACTAACTATTTTTTGTTCTTCATCAAAAGACTGTTCGCTCCTAACCTCCCTGTCGACTTTTATAAGATTTAGCTGTTCAAGCTTTTGAATTCTAGATAATAATTCCTTTTCAGCAAAACTGGAACTGAGGGCTCTCAGTAAACCATTTGGCACCATATCTTTTATTAATGGTATTGAGATGGATTCCTGCCATTTTGGTGCAAGCGCTGTCATCACTGTAACTACATTTAATTCATTAAGAGGCGCTCTACCTCCAAATTTCTCTTGTATAAACCTCATTATAGCAACATCCATAGAGTCGATTAGAGATAAATCTGGTAGCTTATAACCAATTCTATTAAATGTTACTATTCTAACCATACTCTACTCACTGGATGTACAGTGGGAATGAAGCCTCAAAATAGCTAACGGCGTAGCAGTATATTAACCCAACTACCTAAAAGTTTTAGAACTGTGATGAGGACTATCATCTGAAAAAATGATGATTTCGAACCTCCCTGACCGTGTTACGCAATCAGATTCGCCTCAATAATATTATTATTACTGTATGCTATCTGCTCGATTATAATGCTCAACCAAACTCTGGAATCACTAATGCTACCTAGTTCTGCAGATACTCTAAGAGGAGATACTAAAGTAACCTTGTTTAGAGGGGTAGGCAGACCACCATTCATTATGAATTTTACTAACCTCTTAGTACTATTTCCATCTATATGGGGCATCCAAAGGTAGTAGTACCCCTTACTTTCTCGTTCTAGGAGAGCTGTATAGGAGCTCCAGAATTCAATATACATATGAGTGCCTTTTCCTCTTTTCAAAAGGTAGCCTGCAAGCTCTTCTAAGCACTTAAATTCATATGATTCATCGATGATATCTAGGTCCTTGATGCATGCAATAGGACTACATGTTCTGTAGGTATGGTAGCCTCCAACTGAAGGATCGGTAGCACTGGTATTATCATTATTAGAATTGAGTGTATGCTCAGCTCCTCTGTCTAATCTGTCTAACATAAGGATGCTGTACTCATTATCTTTTTTAAGGATTGCAAAGTCTTCAAATTCAACATTAAAAACACTTGTTTTGCTGGTCTGAAATATTCTTGAGGCAACTCTATCTAAATCTACAAGGATAATTAGTGGTATGTAGTTCATTTCCAGCTCATTAAGTGCCATAGGTCCGTATATGAAAACCACATCGCGCTTTAACTCGTTAAGAGAGGGGTTGCCTACAGATCTCCTTAGACCTTCCATGCATAGCTCTATATCTTCTAGGAAGAGTTTAAAATTCAACGGATTAGAATAGCTGGTTCTCTTGACAAAGGCTAAAATTGAGTTCGGAAGTACTTGAGAGTGCTCCAAGGTCGCTACATAAGGAGCTATGCCAATTGGTGGTGTAATGATAACTCTACCTACACTGTTATTTTCAAATAGTTTGATATAATTGAGATACAGTTTCATTATTTTCTGCATCTCACTACAACTTCTAATAGTCAGCAGCTTTCCTACGTTCCAGATACTCCGTGAGTAAATGCTATACTTCAGTAATGGTACTGTGGAGGCGGTAATTAAAGCTCGTAAATTAACAGGCATAAACCCTCACCTCCATACATAGCATAAATTTATAAGTAGTTTAGCTAAGCTACTCGATACATATTGCTGCAGAACTTGGCAGAATTCAACCGCCTCTCTGCCACCCATTATAATAGCGTGTAACGCTGGTTGCAATAGCCCAGCACTATTTAAGAAGCGTCTTTCATGTTAATTTTGCTGGGGAAGTCCATGAAAAGAATTCATAGAGGGGATGATGGATATACTGATATAATTGGTTCAAGATTGCCCAAGGATTCGCCCATAATTGAATTCATTGGTGAAGTAGACGAGCTCGTGTCAATCACAGGTGTAGTAAAATCTGTACTGAGAGAGAGTGGGCTACCTCCTACCATAACTAATAATCTGACATGCATTCAGAGGACACTTACGAATATAGCTAGCTATGTAGCTAAAGGTGGTGCCCATAGGGCTGCCACTCCTATAACTCATAGCGATATAATTGCCCTTGAAAATTCTATTGATAGGTTGTGGACTGCATTAACTCCAAGTAGATTTGTTATTCCCGGTAGCTCCAAAGAATCTGCGTTAATTCATCTACTGAGGGCTATTTGCAGACGCGTCGAGAGGAGAGCTGCAACACTATTGAGAAATGGAATTATAGATCCGGTGGTATATATTTATTTAAATAGATTATCAGACTGGTTGTACGTTATTGCACTACACATAAATAAGGTAAGAAACATAGAGGAGGACTATCTATAGTAAGTAACTGTTATTACAACCCCAACCTTCATTCATATTGGAAGACGCTCTTACTGCTTCAATTTCAATTATATATATGGGTAGAAAGCGCACGCATAGATTAAGCTGATTATGCTTACCATTACCAATGGATGGTCTCTTAGACACTTGGAGATGTTACTTGGAACTAAGGAGCTAGTGTTAGAATTCAGACAGAATAAATAATTATAGTCCTACGAGCGTAAGCTGGCTACGGCTTTACAGTGATGCTACCACACCAGCTCCATCCAATTTTAGCAAGAAGTCTCATAGTGAGATCCACAGCTTTTTTAACCCTATCTCTATCAACACCACTTACACCAGCAGCTATAATGACAACCCTACGTGTTTCACTACGAACTGCTGTATCTATGCTATCTCTATGAGGATATATGTGCATTACATTGTTCTTTGCATCTACTAGTATTGGTATGCCTTCTCTAAGCTTTTCCTCTACACCACCTATTGGTCTAAATATTTCATTTCCTCTACTCAATCTAAGAGTAAGAGGAGGTGTACAGCGTTCCAAGTCATACATACCTATGGGTACCATAGTGTACGCAGAAGATATGTTACCAGCATCAACGATGGGGTCTATCCTTGGAAAGCTGTTTCGAAGGGCCCTTCTAATAAGGGCTTCACTTGATGGTCTAACTTTTGTTGGATCCACTCCTATCTTCCAGAAGAAATCTCTGTAGGCCCTTATGGTACCATCATTTTTTAGTGAATCAAGAGAGTGGTGGCTTTTTATGTAGTTTACCAGCTCCTGCATCTCTGTTTCAAATGGATAACCTTCATTACCAGCTCTATCACTAACTTTCCATGACAATGTATAAGCTATAAAGATATCCATGTCTTTAATACATTCGTCAAGAGTTACGATAGTTTCAAGTGAACTGCATAGTTCCATGAAGCTTCGACCACACCTTCTTTAATATTTAATATGGAGTGCCACTAAAATATTTTCAAGTAATGCCTGCAAGGGTGCCAGTATGTATTGGTTTGATTATGAGGACCGCTCTCGTAATAGAGAATTATTAGACTATGCAATATCTAGTATAGTTCTGAGCTTTGTATTCTCCTATAGCTACATGATCCATAGTAGATTAGATCTAATGCCGGCCGTTATAATAGCCGTAATCTCCTCCTTTACCCTCCATGAGCTTGCACACAGGAGTATAGCTAGGGCAAACGGTATCTATGCTAGGTACAGGGCTTGGTATATCGGATTGTTACTTGCACTATTAATCACAATAGCTACTCAGGGTGAATTTGCTTTTGCTGCACCTGGTGCCGTCGTAACGTATACTACCTGGTACTCCCCTGAAGTTGAGGCCTCTATAGCGCAGGCAGGCCCTTTAACAAATATCATTATGGGCCTTGTCTGCCTAGCTTTATCACTTTTAACGCAAGGCATAGCCAACCAGTATCTACGAATTGTAGGAGGAATCAATGCTCTTATAGCACTGTTCAATCTGCTTCCCATACCCCCTCTTGATGGTTACAAGGTTTTTAGAGTTAGAATTGTTAGATGGGCCATTTCATTCTCACTCTCATTAGTTCTTTGGATGATTTACAAGTTTTTATGAAACTTTTAAAATGTATTGTGAATCTAATTCTAATGGTTTCACATATGTCCACTGAAATAGTATCTGTTAACAGTCTCACTAAAATTTACCCAGGTGGTGTGAAAGGTGCTGATGGCGTTTCCTTTAGTGTCAGAAAAGGGGAGGTATTTGGATTGATAGGCCCTAATGGAGCCGGTAAGACAACTATACTCAGAATTATTGCTACAATTCTCCAACCATCTAGTGGCAGTGTCACCATTGCTGGGTATGACGTCGTTAAGGAACCAGACATGGTTAGAAGGATAATTAGCTACCTTCCTGAGGATGCTGGTGCATACAAGTACTTGACTGGATTAGAATTTCTAAGATTTATAGGCAAACTCTACGGCTATAGAGAATCTGATGTTGAGAAAATGGTGAGGGATGGTGTGCAGATTAGCGGTCTTGGAGAAAGGCTAAACGATAAAATCAAATCTTATAGCAAGGGTATGTTAAGAAGGTTGTTAGTAGCTAAAACGCTTATGGTTAATCCCATGCTTACCATACTAGATGAACCTACATCAGGATTAGATGTAATTAATGCTATACGGATTAGAAACATAATAAGAAACTACGCTAAGGAAAGAGGTGTAACGGTGCTTGTGAGTAGCCACAACATGTTAGAGGTTGAACATCTCTGCGATAGAGTAGGCATTATATATAGGGGAAAGATGCTTGCAGTAGGTGAACCAAAAACATTGAAGGAATTGTATGCTGCTCAAAACCTTGAGGAAGTTTTTATAAGGTTGATAGGAGGTAAATCCCAACAATAATATGAGGTGGAGTATAACATGTTTTGGATTTTTGTTGGTAAAGAATTAAAAAGCATTGTAAGGGATCCGAAGATTGTTATTGCGATGTTTATAATACCGCTAATAATAATCATAATACTCTATTCAGTTATAGGTTATGGGATACAGCAGCAGATAGCTCAAGCTACTAGAGAGAGTGGAACTGTAGCAATTATAGATCTCGACGATAATGTGTACTCCCATGAGTTCATATCATTTTTAGGACGGATAGGTATCGATACAAAGCTTGTAGACAGCGCATTCCATGCAAACATAAGTAGAGCCTTAGAGATGTCGAGAACAAAAATACTTTACGTCATACCTCAAAGATTTAGTGAAAACATATCAAATTTCCGTGTAGCTTCAATTAAAATCTACATTAAGCTTGGATCCCTTACAATAGGTGAAAGTAGCATTATAGATCTTGCCACAAGACTGGTTGAAAGATTTAATGAGAACGTGACAGCATCTATAGCCTTGGAGAGAGGTATACCTGCTGAGTTTATTAAAAATGCTGTCAGTAGAAGGCCGTATGCGATTATATATAATAAAGTTATTGAAAATCCCTATGCTTTATCGACACTTCTATCACTTTCCAGTTTCTTCATACCTCTCATAGTATTGATGCTCATAATGATGGCATCGCAGTTAATTGTGACAAGTATTGCTGTTGAAAAAGAGGAGAAAATGTTTGAAACCATACTCTCATTACCAATAAACAGAATGAGTGTTATTGGTGCAAAACTCTTTGTCTCAGTGCTCATAAGCATACTATACATGGTCGTATACGGTCTCGCTCTATTTAGCTACATATTCCAAATCCTTGGAATAGGAATAGATACGAGTGTTCAAGAAGTGCCACAAGCTTTCTCACTATTTATTTTGCAGAAAGACCTTGCGCTCTCACTTATACTAAATAGCATAGGGCTAGCGGTATTCATGCTAATGGTTTCTCTAGTGCTTGGTATATTTGCTGAAGATGTGCGAACCGCACAAGCTCTAATAGGCAATATCATAGGACCTCTGGTAATTCTTGCATATATGCCAATGTTCATAGATATAAGTGGTGCCGATCAATTACGGAGAGTGCTACTATCCTTAATACCAATAGCAAATACAGTGTTTATACCTAAACTAGCTATAATAAACGACTTTACATCAATGTATATAGCAGCTCTCTCAAACATAATTTATGGCATAATATTGCTATTACTTATTCGAAGAATAGTAAACTCTGAAACTATATTTACAATGAGGCTACGGAGATTTAAGAGGCAGAGAGGTGCCACAGAAGTATAAAAGAAGTATAAAAGGTACACTACTACTAGTAGTGTACTACGCTAAAGAGCTCCCTTATTATTAATTAAAGTAGTTTTAAGTTTTAGAGTTATGCTGGCCTCTAGGTGGTCTAATTCAATAGCTTAATATGGTATACAATTTTTAAGCAAGTTAGTTCATCACATCCTAGATTTAGTACATCAGTAAACAGTATATCAGTAGACAATGAGTAGTTGTGAAGATTGATGGTAATACTAACCCAATTCGCCAAGTTCTTCACATTTCTCCACATACAATTACACCTATTAATAACCGCTGCCGCTCATTTATGTTTAACTTCGATAAGTAACAATACTACAATTTAATAGAATTAGTAGTGTTATTATATGAATTAATTATTACCTACTTCCTACTTGATGACAATCGATTCCTTGTGTCATGATTGTAATGCTTCTAATGCTTCCTCTTTCAATTGCATATTGAATTCAGCCAACGTAGTGTGAGACACCTTTCATCTTCTTAACTAAGAGTTGCCTTAATGTAGTAGACTCTGCTGAGGTTGTGAAGGATTTTATAGTAGTCTTTGTTAGAATAACGACGTCAACAATATGTTCTATCACTCTTAGAAAATTCTTTGAATTCTTTAATGATGTGTGTAGCGATGCTAAACAACTACATTTTTAGCCTTTGAAATGCTGGCCCTAAGACTTTTTATCAACTCTATAGCCTTATTAGATTCATAGAGCATTAGGAACTCATTTATCGAATCTATGATAAATAATCCCCTATTCATCACATTTAGATCATCTAAAATCTTTGTACAGGCATTTATTACCTGACTTAAGTTATGGGGATCTATCTCCTCTATGACGCTAATATGCATTTTTTCTTTCTTTCCTCTAATTCTAAAACTATATCCATCTATAATATAGAAAAGTTCCTTCTTTACATACTCATTAATAATACATCAAATAGTTGAAATTGTCTTGCAATAGTCGCTGGATCATCATCCAGTGCAAAGTATATTACTGTCTCTCTATTTTCAAGGAATTTTTTGCAATATTTATTAAAAGTAACGTTTTACCAGCTCCACACCTCTGCCAGCAATAACTATGAACGAGTTTCTAAGAATTCCACCAGGTAGAACGCGATCGAGAGGTTCAATGCCAAATTTGATATTCTCCACACTACTCAAGCCTACAACCTCTCAAAATTTTGTCGTCTCGATACCATCTTTTATGATAACTTGTTTCACTTAAACTACACTTAGATTCGATAGGATTATATTCCTTTCTGCTGACTATTACTCTATATCCTGTATAGCATACCGTATATCAAAGGGTATCTCATCGTGCCACTAATTAATGAATTACAAATAAAGAATGTCTCTGCACACATTTCAAAGATTCCGGTTAAACCATTGAATGTTTTTGATACGTCATTTTATCCAAGTGTAAATGAGCTCGTAGATAGAGTGCTTGCTTATTTTATAGTAATGGTTGCTATGGATCATAGGCTTAGCAGACCTGGAAGACCATATGAAGCTTTTATTGATGGAAGGCTATATAGAGGAGCAGATCTCCTTTATTATCTTGGAGCTAGAAAATTTGAAGCGGATCCTGAATTCTTTTCACCAGAAAGGCTGGTTTTCATAACAAAAAATGATGTTATTGAGTGGCTCTCTGTGGATAATAACGTACCTCCGGATCCTGAGTTGAGGGCAGACCTGCTCAATGATATTGGTACAAAGAGTATTAAGCTATTTAATGGCGATTTTACTAAGTTGTTAAAAATTTCCGGTGGTTTTCTAAGGAAGAAGAATGGTTATGGACTTCAAGATCTTTTAAAAATTTTTAAGGCCTATCAGGATCCTGTTGAAAAGAAGTCCTATCTACTAATAAAGTTTTTGATACACAGGGGTTTATTTAAACCCTTAGACGAGGAGAATCTTAATGTAGCTGTTGATAATCATCTGACTAGAGTAGCAATAAGGTTAGGTTTAATTGAATTAGAGGAAAAACTCATTGATAAGATTAGTAATAAGATGGAGGTTTCCCATGATGAGGACATTATAGTTAGACTATGTGTGAGAGAGGCCTATAAAATGCTGTCCAAGTTGAGCAATACAGATATTCTTCTGTTAGACGATATTCTCTGGGTATTCGGAAGAAGCGTATGCGCACGGGATGATCCTAAATGTTACGAATGTGTGTTCAGAGACTTATGTAAAGCACATAGGAATGGTGTATACTTAACTGAACATGTATTTATAGATACTTGGTACTATTAGCTCTACGAAGCTTCTTGCACATGATGTCATTAATACACTCGAAGTAGCGTCTCTATGTTAACTCTATAAGACCCCTGCATGAGCATGCATAGAACACAGTTTTGAAATTGAGAGTATATTGGACTCTAAATACTTTTCCCTATTTCAAATAGCTAAAGTATGTAGAGGATTACCATGTAATATTGGTAGCCAGAAATTTAGTTATGTCAGCCAAGGCTGAGGTCCTCATCCCCTTCTAGGTTAGTGCCGCCTGAGGTCATCATTTAAAATGAGGGTCAGTGATAGACTTTGTCCTAAGGTTTCCGTTCTCTGAGTCTAAAAAGTTGCGGGGAGATAAACTGAGAGGTTCAAGAGTTTATAAGATCATATGCCCTTACAATAAACTTCAAGGGTTCCATATGGATTAAATGATCTAAATAATTATCACTGTATACCTTTAAGCCGCTCTCTCTTCCTTAAAGTATATCTCTCCTAGTGATCTTGGGATAGCTAACTTCTTTTTTATAGGTGTTGCTTGTATTAGAATTACTATAACAATAGATACTATAAAGGGTAGCATGTTTATTACTGCTGCAGGTACTCCGTAAATTAACTGTAGAGCATATATTGATGTATAAAAGTAAACGAAAAGCGCTGTTATTAGTAAGGCTAATATAGGGTGCCATGATGATGCCATTGCAAGTGCAAGAGCTAGAAAACCATAGCCCATTCCAGAATATGGTAGCCACGCTCCCCTGTACATGGTGGTGTACATATATGATCCAATAGCTATTAGCGAATATCCGATGGATAGCGCTATCACTCTTATCCTCCACACCCTTATCCCCAGAGTTTCAGAGGCTCTAGGGTTAAATCCACATGCTCGTATTACGGTGCCCAATTTCGTCCTGTACAGCAGATACCAAACAGCAAATGTAGCTAGAATTGTGCATAACACTATATAGATGGATGGTGGCGTTATTTGCCTCATAGCCTTTCCACCCCCTAATCCAATACCTATAGTTGCACTCACTCCATAGAGAGCTATATTCATTGAGAGTCCTGTAAGAACGTGTGAAGCATGCAGAATGTTAATGAAAAATGAGACTATTAGAGCTACTACTACAGCTATCAATAGAGTTACAATTAGGGCATACGTGAACCCGAACCTTAGCACAGATACATAGCTGATAGCTATTGCCAATGTTATTACACCATCAATAGACAAGTTTACAATACCGCTCCTCTCAACAATAATATCCCCTAGCACTATGAATGCCATGGATAGCATAAAAACGTTTAAAATACCCTCAATCATTTTCCAAACCTCAAAACAATCCGATACCTTGTTAGAAATTCGGAAATTATTGTAAGAAGAAATATTGATCCAATAACCATTCTCGTTATGGCATCACCAACGTTGGTGCTCCCAATCTGTATAGCTAGGCTAAATATGTAAAGAGCGGAAACATAGTACGCTGATATTAAAACCGCTATGGGGTTCAAAGAAGAGAGCCATGCAACCATAATCGATGTGTAGCCCATTCCTGCACCAATTTTAGCACCTGGAACCAGCTTTCTATGATACACGAGAACCTCCATTCCACCTGCAAAACCTGCTAAGGCGCCCGAAAGTGTGAATGCAAGAATAGCCAATTTAGCGCTGGAGAGACCGCTTAATTCAACTGCTCGAAAACTTGACGATAGAGCTCTAATAGATATTCCAACTCTAGTTCTGTATAAAAATAGAAAAATTAGTATGATAAACAATAGTGAGGTAATCAATGTATGTAGAGAGAAGCTGTATCCGGGCACTCTTTGTAGCCGACATTGAACAGGAATCATGTCCGTTTCAGGGTATCCGTAAACACCTCTTCCTCTCCAAGGGCCATAGACGAGGTAGTCTACTAGATAATATGCTATATAATTCATCATAAGTGTTGTTAATGCTTCATTTATACCAAAATAAATTTTCAATATAATTGCTAAAAGAGCCCATGCCGCACCTATGACAGATGAAAATAAAAGCGATGTCGCTACACCCGCGTATTCAATAGCTCCGAGTGGGGTGAATAAAGCTATAAATGCTGCCCCCATGGCACCAACGACAATCTGACCTTCAGCTCCCAGATTCCATAACCCTCCACTATATGCTATAATCAAACCAAGTGCTGTCGGTAAAAATACGGTAACATATCTAAACACATTTAAGTCTAAAAATGAATTGATGAGTAGACTCAGCGTAGCAGTTGGGTGTTGGTTAAAGGTTAAGGAAGCTGCTATGATGGCTATCAACAAACCAAGCATTGCTATTACAACTCTTAACGGTGCTGTTATGTATAGGGGAAGTTCTCTTCTAGCAATAGAAACTTTAACCATATATGGTCATCACCTTTTCCAGTTCGGATTTATCTACAGCCGTACTGCTGTACATGCCTACAATCCTACCTTTAACCATGACAGCTATTCTATCTCCCATAGTGAGGGCTTCATCTAAATCCTCTAAGAACAAGAGGGCAGATCCACCGGAGGAGGCAAATCTAGTTAGTGTTGAAATGATGAGTTTACTGCTATATTCATCAAGCATTCTAGTAGGGTTGTATGCAACTATGAGCCTTGGTATATTCGCAAAAATTCGAGAAAGTGCGACCTTCTGCACATTCCCACCTGACAGTTTATGAAGTTTTATTTCCGGCTTCGCTGGTGTAATGTTGAGCTTATTAATAATATTGTGAAGTGCCTTCTTTTCAATTTTTCGTTGAGAAAAAATCTTAAGGTTCTCAGCTATTGTAAGATTTAAAAACACCCCATCTCTAAACGGGTCTTCCGGAATATAGCAGAGTCCCATTGCAATTCGTTTATTTGGTGATACGTAGGTTATGTCCTTTCCTTTAAACAGAATTTGACCTTTCTCAATCCTCCTAAGCCCAACTATGGCTTCGCAAAGCTCCCTCTGACCATTACCTGCAACTCCCACCACTCCTACAATTTCACCCTGTTTGATACCTAATGAAACGCCCTCAACAGCCCTTTTACCATACTCATCCAAAACTGAAACGTTATTAATGCTCAGCACGGTGCTTTCTAATTCAGATTCAGATAGTTTCTTGATGTGTCTAGCTATTTGTATAGCGGCTGTGTCTCCAAACATAGCCTTTCTCAACTCATCTAGTGGAACACCGCCATCGAACTCCCCTACAACTCTTCCTTTGCGAAGAACAATAATGCGCGACGAAAACTCTAGTGCCTCTGGAATTTTGTGAGTTATGAATATAATACTGCCGTTGACCATTACAATTTTTTTCATCAGATCAAAAAATTTTATTTTCAATGGCTGTGGTAAATAAGTTGTTGCTTCGTCTACTATTAATAGCCTTGGTCTAGCTAGCAGAGCCTTGATCATCTCTACATACTGTTTCTCTGTATAGCTCAACATATAGACCGGGCTTGCAGCATCGATACCGACATTGAATTCCTTCAGCAATAAATTCACATCACCATAGATTTTATCTACCGGTTTATTAAGAAACACCGCTACGTTTTCAAGAAGTGTTAACTCATCAATTAGTTGAGGTCTTTGGCTAACCATTACAATTCCACACCTCTTCGCATCTGCGGGAGATGAGAATACCTCTCGTTTTCCACTAATCTCTATGTAGCCTTTATCTGGTGTGTAAATACCATAGAAAATCTTAGCTAATGTTGATTTACCCGAACCATTCTCACCCAGAACTGCAACTATTTCACCACTATCGATAGTGAGCGAAACGTCATCGAGTGCAATAACATCTCCAAAGCGTTTGGATATCTTTACAGCCCTAATACTATCGCTCATTTCTCCTCAGCTTCTTTTGTGGTAAATGTGTGCTTTAGAATTGTAAAAAATTATCGTGAACCTTGCTTAATTACTATTCCTCTCTACGTTACATTTTACCCTGATATACTACCCCCCTTATAAACCAGTCCATAGTCCATAGATCACCGTGTGTCAGTCTCTCGCCATCAGCTACCCTAACTAAGGTTCCAACCGACTTACCTGAACAGAATCTCGATCCATAGTCAGCTATACAGTAGCCTGTTAAGGGCCCCGTAAATGGGTCAAATATTGCTGACACTATTTGAGCCTCGATATGGCTTGTTCCTATGGGAACCTTTACTATGGACTCATAGATGTGAGTCAATGCTGTGTTCTGAAGTGGTTGAAGAAGTGGTGCTTCCTTCATAAGATGGTATCTCCTCATTACAAGATCATATACTGTTACACTCTCCCCTGTTATAGAATCTATAACAATTATTGATTTCAAGATGCCTTCGAATTTTGGATTAATGTACATAATGGTTCCATTCGGATAAACGTGCGCACCTAATTCAGCAGCACCGGTATTTAGGAGGTACCAGTAGTCTACATTCTCTAAGTTGCTAGGAGTATAAATTCCAGCTCTAATCTTGGTCAGTATGTCTAAATATATAACCTCCCATCTGACGAGCTGTCCACTCACAACACTATTTGGTCCGTATTCATACATAGGGCTATAGTGGCTAAATACGTAGATTTCTTTACCACGTTTGACCATAGTTTCTGCGAATTCTACAGTAGCTGTAGAATCTTCCGTGAATGCCAAAACATCTACGCCCATATCCACAAGTGTTTGAGCTGCGGATCTAGCCTTATCCGGGTTGTACCACTCACCTATCTCTACCACGTAGACTGTAACATTTTTGTTTAGTAGCCTACCTGTCTCCATAGCACCTATCGCAAAGGCATTTATGTGCCTTATTACTTCAGGTATTGTTATTGCCGCTATATAGCCAATCTTCCCAGTTTTAGTAAGTGCACCTGCCATTAACCCATTTAGGTAGTATACTTGATAGAGGTCCGCAAAGTATGTACCCATATTTGGTGCTCTTCTGTATCCTGAACAGTGGAAGAACATAACATTTGGATTCTCCTGTGCCTTGTCATAGGTTGGATCCATATGGTCGAAGCTCGTTGTGAATATTACGTTATAGCCTAACTTAACTAGCTGATCAACTGCTGCTGCTGTCTTCTCCTTTGATACAGACTCTATGTATGTGGTTTCAAGCCAATCCTTGAGTAGGTTAGCTACAACTCTTCTTCCAACATCATGCATGTACGTCCATCCAAAATCTTCAACAGGTCCTACGTAGATCCAGGCAGCACGAATTTTTTCTGGTGGTTTATATGGTGCAGGAGATGCAACTGGGGTAGTCACCGTCATGGTCGCTGTTGTCGTTACTGTTATGGTTGGTACCGGGGTGCCTCTGTATTCCGTAACTGTTATTGTGGTAGTCGCTGGTCCAACGTAAGGTAGTGTTGTATACCCTATGAGGAGTCCCACTATAAGTCCTAGTAAGAGCATTCCATATTGGAATTTCACCATTTCTCGATGCACCATGTTCACTACTTATTGTGAGTATTAATAAGTTTTTTTCTAATTACCTATGTAGCTTTCTCCATACATTATGTAAATATTTTAGCTGGCTTTTTACATTAGTACAGAGGCGGCTTTCTTTATTATCAATTTGTCTAATCATAAATCACACATAAGTAGTTGGAACACCTATACTTATATACTCCCTTTATATACTCAATGTATGTTCAAATTGTTAGTAGACACGTGTGAAATGTCAAGTTCGGCGATAGATATGAATAGAAATGTTGTGGTGATGGCAAAGCAGTACGACAAAACGTTAATTACAATACACAATAGAGTTCTATTAGATGTTTTAAGAGAGTTAGAGATCCCACTACGCTCAGATTGCGGAGGTATTGGGGTGTGTGGGAAGTGTAAGGTGCTTATAACAGGAGGCAATTCAACACAACCTACTAGTAGTGAAAGAAAACTTCTTTCTTATAAAGAGCTGTCTGAGGGTTATAGATTAGCATGCCAAGTAAGATTAATTGAGGGAGAATTCGAAGTCTCAGTACCACCGGAATCTACACTTCAACGTTACAAATCTGCAGATACAGGTTTTGAAAGACCTGTTCCATTACTACCAGCCATCAAAAAAATTTTTGTAACGTTACCAAGGGCTTCACTCAATGACACTAGAGCCGATTTTGAACGTATTGTAGATACGGTTAAAGATTTCATTAATTCAAATGATATTGATATTGATATTGATGATATTCGAAAGATTCCAGAGACCATAAGGAATAGCGACTGGAAGGTGACCATTGTTGCATGGTATGATAAAAGAATTATCGATGTTGAGGCGGGGGATACGAGAGACAGTGCATATGGCCTAGCTATTGATATTGGCACGTCCAAAATAGTGGTCCATCTTATTGATCTAACAAACGGTAGCACCATAGCAATCGACTCCACACCTAATCCTCAAGCTAGCTACGGAGCTGATATAATTTCTAGGTTGACTTATGCATTAAAGGATGACGAAAATTTAAGAAGGCTTCAAGAAGTTGTGATTAAAGCTGTAAATGTAGTTATCGATCGCATACTATCTAGAGCTAATGTATTAAAGGACCGTGTGTACGAGGCCGTAGTAGTTGGAAACACCGTTATGCATCACCTCTTTTTGGGTATTCAGCCTAAATATCTTGGTTACTCACCTTACGTGCCCACCATAGCAAGAGCTCTATCTATCAGAGCTAAGGATCTGGGAATTTCAATCCATAGAAGTGGTACCATCTATGTGCTACCTGTTATAGCCGGCTATGTTGGATCAGACGCCCTTGCCGATGCTCTGGCCATCGATATCGAAAACTGCGAAGCACCCTGTATGCTTATTGACATAGGCACCAATAGTGAAATTCTACTAAATAGTGGAAAAGAAATAATTGCATGTTCAACACCAGCAGGACCCGCCTTCGAGGGATTTGGAACAGCATTTGGAACTAGAGCAGTAAGTGGCGCTATTGATCAAGTATTTATATACTTTGACAGCTCTATACAAGATTTTGTTGTACGCTATCATACTATAGGAGGAGAAAAGCCGGTGGGTTTATGCGGCTCCGCGTTTATAGACGCCACGGCACATCTATATAGACTAAATATAATTAACAACAGGGGCAGATTCTTAAAGGGAATAAAATCGAAAAGGATTGTAGAGATCAATAACACACCATCTTTTATTCTAGCATGGAGCAATGAAACTAAAATTGGAAAGGATATATCAATTGATGCAAAGGATATAAATGAAATTCTACTAGCCAAAGCAGCTATAGCAGCTGGTATTAGGATACTAGCTAAAAGTGCTAACATAGATCTTACCGATATCAAAAAAATATACATAGCAGGCTCCTTTGGAACGTATATGAACGTCGAGAATGCTGTCACAATAGGTCTATTGCCGTCGATAGACACTAAAAAAGTTGAATTTGTTGGAAACATTGCTATAGGTGGTGCCAAGATGTGTCTAAAAAATACTGAGATTAGGAGAAAGGCTGAGGAATTAGCTAGAAGAATAAAATATATAGAGCTATCAACTTATCCATCATTTAATAAAATATTTATGGAGTCCATACTACTACCACAAATTACTTCACGCAACCAGGAGTCCTCCCTACAGAATGGTGGTTAAGAGGTCTTTGAAGCTAAGTATCCCTTATGTGGGAGAGCATTTTGCCAGAGTTATAGAATTGATGTATTATTCCCGCACACATGTTGACAAGGAATTTCAACTTGATGTTTGCCACAATATAAAGTATTTTGACTAATATCAAGCATATCAGATATAGCTGGCAGTGTTTAGGTTAATAGAAGTAATAGTAAAATAGAGGAGGAAATTATTTAAAGTAAATTTAAGTATTGAAACGAGCTAATACTACAATTTAGCATCTATATGCTACCTCTTTTAATTCTTTTAGATTCGCCAACAATCCAATAGTCACCATCATCTCTTCTCTCGAGTTTGAAAATAGGTACTTCGTGTTTCACCCGTTCTAATATTCGTAGGAGCACATCTATAGCCTCCTTTCTTTTCTTTGCAACTACCGCTATATACAGTGTTTTTTCACCTGGTTTTGAAGAGCCAACTCTATGCAAAATTTCAATAGCACCAATTCTATCACTATTTACTATTTCCTCATTAGCTATCTTGTCTAGTGCTTTGGAAGTGTATGGTTCGTACGCTTCATAAATTAGTTCATTAACTCTATGCCCGTCTACATAACCCTTGACAACGCCTACAAATATTGCAATTGCTCCATAACCTTTTTCCCCATACTCGTTAGCTAACTTATCAATCCTACCGTCTATATCTATCTCATTGCTACTGAATAACGAGGTATATACTCTTCTATCTCCTCCAGAGAGTGGTGGAACTATGGCTATCTCATCTCCATCCTTAATACTATCTGTACCCGTAGCCGTACTACCATTAATCAAGATTATCGGTTCGGCCTCATTAAAGGCTAAGGCTAGTTGGGGGTATCTAGCTAAAATATCATCTATTAGTTTTCTTAGAGGTATTTCACTGTGTTGTGGATACTCCAAGGCAACCTCGTTAGAGTTAACTACATCTCTAAATATTGAAAAGAACTTTACTACTATCCTCATTATATTTCAACCATATTTTGCTTCTTCTACCTATTACTCCAACGTTTAAAGCTTTTAAAATCTCACCATATTTACTATTAGTTTGAAATCTGAACACCGATATGAGAAAGAGAGTTGGAGCATGTGGTATAATTGCGATACTAATGTAGGTGCTGCAATTGGTTGCATCAAAAGATGTATTAAGGGTGCTCGAAAGCTACTTACCGGTCATTGTGCTGGTAATTGTAAGCGTAGCAATATTTTCACTACGTAAGTTAATTATTAGAGTGCTTCTGGGATTCAATGGTTTTATTGTCGTGCTCTTACTCTCCTTGATAAGCTGTCTATCTGTAGTTCCAATTCCCTACACATATATTGTATTTCTAATAGCCACCGCATACAAACCAAACCTTATTATAATATCACTAGGGGGAGCTCTAGGTTCTACACTAGGAGAGGGCGTGGCATGGTTTCTCGGACGAGCTGGTTCCTCAGCACTTCAAAGAACTAAATATTTTCATAGAATTGAATTAATTCTTAGGTATACGAAATCGCGAAGTTCCTTAGCACTACCACTCCTAGCGTTCATCTTTGCCTTAACCCCTCTTCCAGACAAAATTATATTCTTACCACTTGGCATGCTAAGGTATAATCCATTAAAGGTTTTGCCAGCGACTTTCTTTGGCAAATTTGTAATGAATATAGTAGTTATAATTGTAGGGCAATTATGGGGCGTAGTTGGTGAGGAGATTCTCGGTTTGGGTGAGGTAATAATGTTTATAGCCACTACCATTATACTTATTGCAATCATGTCTATTATGATGTTCGTCCGATGGGAGGAGATAATCAAGATTTAATATCTTTATACATATGCCTAACAAACATTTGTATTTCTATTAAATCTTATAAATCTTAGAGTAGTTCATCATATTATAGTGTTCCACCTTAATTATGGTGGTCGTATATATGTACGTGGTCTTTAAATTTTATAACTGACTTTCCATAAATTCTCCCAAGCACGTCAATATTGAGAACCTCCATGGGCTTTCCAATGTAGTAGACTCCCCTGCCAAATATCATCACATTATCACATATACCCAAAAATATCTCTGGATCGTGACATGTGATTAAGATTATCTTATCCTTTTTAAGAATAGAAATTACATCGATTATCTCCATCTTTCCCTCCGGATCTATGGATGAAAGTGGCTCATCTAAGAGAATTATTGGTTGATTGTTAACCAGTGCTCTTGCCATAAACAGCCTCTGCATCTCTCCTCCGGATAGTTTCCATATGCTTCTGTCCCACAAACTCTTATCTATACCTACAGTATTAAATGTCTCCTTGATGATTCTCTGCATCTCGCTCTTATCCATTCTCAGCCCCATCTTCTTTAAATGAATTGTTAAACCGAATTCAACAAATTCCCAGACGGTTATTGGAAAGCCTGTAGTCGAGGTGAATCTTGAAAGCTGCGGTACATAATCCATAAACACGCCTGCTAACTCACTATTACCCGTAATATCAATTTGGTTAACATACACTTTGCCAGCATGAGGCCTTACGAATCCTATTAGTGTTTTTAGAAATGTCGTCTTACCTACCCCATTGGGTCCTATTATCAATAGGATATACGGACTTTCCAGTTCAACATTAATGTTGCGTATAAGTGGCTTCTCATACCCTATCGCTAGATCCACTACTTTTAGTGCAACTATTTCCACGCACCAACTGTGCATACAAACTATAGGTTTATAAATTTTGGTGTGCACAAAGCAAGTCCCTAGTAGGCGTACCTGTTATGTCATACTCGGTAGGTAGAATAGTTTTAATTGTTGTCACTATGTTCTTAATCCATAGCATACCAGAAGCTCTGCTATCATCTGATGGTCTATATATCATTGTAACCTATCCGTACCTTTATGATGATGTAAAAAAGGTTGTGTGCTCAGATGATATAGTCATAAATTTAATCAAGCCTGGTGTGGATCCTCACGAATATCATCTTACACCAACTGATGCAGATATGATTAGAAGAGCTAGCATTGTAGTCTCTACTGCTCATACACACTTTGAATTAAAAATTAAAGAATTGATAGAGAAAGGCGAAATTGGAGCTACACTAATTGAGATCCCATACCTTGAGAGCATGAAGATTCTTAAGAATCCCTCCACAGGTATGGAGAACTATCATGAGATGCTGTTGCATCCTGAGAACTACGTAACCTTTATGAACCATTTAAAGCGTGTTTTAATTAAGTTAAGGCCTCAGTGCAGCAAAATCTATGAAGAGAATGTCAACCAGTTTATTTTAAGAATTCAAAAAATAGTCAATACAAGCTTTAAACTAAATAGAATGGCTGTTTTAGATACACCAATCATACAGTACGTTGCTGTATGGTTAGGTCTAAATGTTTCACACATTCTTGTGAGCGAAGAGGAGATTCCCATAGCACCGAGAGATGTAGAGGAAGTTGAAAATGTATTAAGAGGTTACAATGATAGCATTGCCGTTGTGACTAATGGTTCTAAAGCCTCGCAGTATCTAATAGAACTAGCTAATAAGTATGGAAGGAAGGTTTTAGTGCTGCCGAACCCATTACTGTCATCATCCATCATTTCCACCCTGGAGGATGTCATAAGATACGCAAATGCCTTTGCTACCAATGAAAAAATGTATATCACCAGTACACCTTTTCTACTCCAGCTAGACAGATATAGAGTAATACTTATAGCATTAATAGTGATGACAGTAGCAGTCTCACTGCTATTTAGATTAAGAAGGTGGCAGTTTTGAAAAATACAACTTTAATGCTACTGATGCTAAGTTTATTATCCATAATACCCGTTCTTCTCTCGGTCCCATACAAATGGTTCCTGACAGTGTTTTTTTCATCCGTGCTATACGGAGCTCTAAGCCCCTTAATTTCTGCTAGAAGAATATATTTTTTAGCGGCTGAAGCACCGCACACCTCCCTTCTATCAATTACAGCTGGGATTATTCTCTCCAACACTTTTCCAATACTAGATGAATTCTACTGGGCAATTCTTCTATCAACATTCCTACTATATCTTATTGGATTTGCGATAAGGCTCGGATTTGACCCCGATATTGTAACATCTGCTGCTATAGCTCTTACAGCATCGGCTAGCGTAATAGCCGTAGCCTATGTTCTATCAAAATATAGTATTAAATACAACTTATGGAGTGTGATATTGGGGGATCCGCTACTCACCACAGCGGAGGATCTCTATATACTCGCATGCATTTCACTCATAGTACTCTGTATTACACTCTACATATTCAGAATAAATGTGTATATTGGTGTGGACACAGATTATATGAAGCTGCACGGAGTAAGGTTGAACCTTTATGACGCAATACTTTTTGCAATTATTGGTGTGGCCTCTGTTGCCCTCTTGAAAATCGTTGGCTTTGTATTGGAACACGTACTTCTACTACTACCATCAATAATAGCAATGAACTTTGTTGAAGGATCTAACCAAGTGTTTGCTACGAGTATACTACTTGCTGTAATCATGAGTATGGTGGGGCTCATAGTATCTATCCATTTAAATATAGCTCCAGCAGGAAGCATTGGACTTACAGCATTTTTATTTTATGCCACCACCTATTGTGTCACGGTGAAGAAAGGTGGTTAAGAGGAGATTTGGAGTATCAATAGATTCTAGAATTTCAGCAGAACTAGATAATATAGCTAAAAATCTAAACATGGACAGATCAAAAATTGTTGAAATAGCATTACAAAATTACATAACTGAGCATAAACATCTATCGTCAAAACATAACTGTAGGGGTATAGTAATCATGAAAACCATCAGCAGCGTGCCCTTTGATAAGATTCTCGAAGACTACAGAAGCATCATAGTAAACTATCTACATAGCCACATAGAGAATGAATGCATATGTATAGTGTTTGTCTCTGGGGATTCTGAGCATATTAGTAACCTGAACAGATGTTTAATAACGTGTGGATGTCTTATACGCTATCTACCACTACATTAAGATTAATCCTTGCAAGAGTTGTATTCTCCTACAATACAACCACTAAAAATAACTCATGCTATAGAAATGTTCTTCTGTTGCCAATTGTAGGGTTTAAAATTATAATTGTACATATATTGGAAACAACCTTTAATGCAATTTAGAGCCTTCTAATTTTACATTCTATACAACAATTGTGAAGCTAATTATTAAAATTAATTGTGGCAATGGATACTGTAACCACCTATATTCATCACATTCAATAAACACATTGCCCACCATCTACAATTCTAAATAATAATCACTCGCTGCATGTATGAGAGCGCAGTAAAGGGTACAGTTCAAAAACGTTGAATTCAGCTTAAATTCATAGCTATAATTTGCATCCCTACTAAAAGGTTTTACCAAGCGTTAACTTGAAAAGTAGTCAGGCAATTATAAAATGGGAAGGTTTGAATATTTCTATGAATACTTTTAAGCCTAAAAGCAAATCAGTACGCACAGCTCGCATTACTCGATATCTCTCAATGTATTTAGATAATGAGGAGTAGTACGATAACTATGATATAGCCATTCAATAAGCATGCCACCCACAGTATTTATAGTACAGCAATGATAGTACTAAGTACTATATCAATTGAACAGTTGCCACCACCAATGGTGGTGAAGGTCTAGTGGCTGCTTCAAAAAGAAAGCTAGTCGAAATCCTAGTGAAATTAGGAAATGAATTCACAAAGGAAGATGCTGTGCAAAAACTCATGTTGTCTCCTTCAACGATAAGAAAATACTTGAAATCTTTAAAAAATGAGAAACTAATTGAGGAAATCAGTGAAAACAGGTATAGAATAACATCTAGGGCTGCATTTTATCTGGAGGGCATGCTAGTAGCTCCAAAAAACGTTAGTGAAGATAAAGCGTACATATTTACCGACAATGCTGGCACACCCGTGATACTGAAAGTGAATAGCCTAGAGAAACTTTATATAGTGATAAAACACAATATTGTACCTAATACAATCCTACACTACCACTTGGTTAATGGTTATCTAGTTAGATGGATAATGGAAACCCTAGGAGCCGTGAAACTAGCTGAAAAATTAAAGCATGCGAAGGATATCAATGAATTGCTAGAGATTATAGAGGAGTACATGCTAATTACAAAAGGCGGCAACGACGATAGTCGAACCCCAGATTGATAAATATAATCTGTGAGTTAATACTGCATTTATAACCACATTTCAACAGAACAGTTCTAAAATGTATAGTTCTTGCTATGGAATAAAGATTCATCCCCACTAGTGATATAGCGGGTGGATCATCAAAACTATCCATACAATGCTTTAGCAGCTTAGATCATCGTAGAAGGTGAAAAATGGTTTGAAAAATGGTTCAATTTAGTTACATTATTATATAGTTGTGTTGTTTAGCTACACTCCGGGTAGTCGTCTGGCACTTTAGCTCTGAAGTATCTCCCGGTTTCGGGATCAGCAAATAGTCCTATTTTGACACCTTTTCTACCTCTTGGTGCCAGACTCCAGACCTTCTTTGGCACTAGATCTTTCTCTGCTCCGCTTGGTGTTTTGACTTTTACTGCTTTTGTACAGGCCATGTTTCCAACCCCGTGTTTCTACTCTCTGTTATTAGGTTTAAAAGCATGGCGTAAGAATTTAATCAAATCTGTTGGCTATGTACAATACCGCTTCATATCTTCAGATATTTGTTACCCTGCTTAGATACTAATTAAATGATATATGAAATATTAGTATTATCGTCTAACCATGTCCAGTACCGGCTTCGATAAGGATTCCAACCCTTAAAATCATGATGGAATTTAAAAAGCTGTCCTAAGCGCTATATTGTAAAAGATTTTTAAATCCTCTTTGACAGAGCTTTAAGCTAAGGAATCCTTTGAAACACCGTACCACATATACCCTGCAGAAAGATAGTTCGCTAGCATCAATTAGCACTACGCATACTGCATCAGCCAACAATACAGCGCTGAGTTGCCATAGGTGATACCATTGCCTTTAGCAATAATAGTTGGAGGATTCTTTGGTGATGAGGGAAAGGGTAAGATAGCTTCATACTTAGCAGTAGCTGATAAACCATCAATTGCCGTAAGATGCGGTTCGATAAATGCAGGACACACCGTATCATACATGGGTAGAACCTGGAGAGTTAGATTAGTACCTTCCTTCTTCGTCAATCCAAGGACAAAGCTTATGATAGCTGCAGGTGCACTCATAAGACTTGATGTCCTATTTAGAGAATTGGATGAAACTGGTGCTAAGGGAAGGCTATTTATAGATATAAATACGGGGGTTATTGAGGAAAAGCATGTTGAAGCTGAAAGAAATGATGCCTTCTTAGTAAGGGAGGTCGGCTCAACACTGCAGGGCGTTGGATTTGCAATGGCTGATAGAGTTTTGAGAAGGTTAAAGCTTGCCAAAGATTTTGAGATTCTAAAGAATATCGTTACAGACGTATCATTTGAAGTGAATAGTGCTTTAGATAATGGTGAGCTGGTCTATATAGAGGGTGTCCAAGGTACCTTTCTAAGTCTATACCACGGGACGTATCCCCATGTGACTAGTAGGGACACCATTTCTTCGGCATTTGCATCTGAAGTGGGCGTAGGACCTAAAAGAGTTGATGATGTTATGGTAGTGTTTAAATCATACGTCACGAGAGTTGGTGGAGGCCCTTTAGACAATGAGCTTACATATGAGGAGGCAAAAAGACTGGGATTAATTGAAATCGCTACCGTGACTGGTAGAGTACGTAGGGCTGCTCTATTCAATATTGATTTAGCTAAAAAGGCTGTAATGCTTAACTCTGCTACTCAGATAGCCATCACAAAGCTGGATGCGTTGTATCCTGATGCCAAGTGCATTAGAGAGTGGGATAAACTGCCCCATCATGCAAAGGTATGGCTTGAAAATTTGGAATCTACACTAAGGGTTCCAATAACGATAATCAGCACGGGAGAAGACGTGGTCTGTACAATTGATAGAAGAATTGAATTAGGTCTAAAGAGGTGAGGAATCTTATGGAAAAAAGGTATGACGTTATTATAATCGGTGGTGGAGTTGCAGGACTTTTTGCTGCCCATGAGTTTGCTACATATAGCTTCGATAAACTAAGAGTAGCCATAGTTGAGCAAGGAAGTGGTAATCCATTTAGAAGATGCCCTATGTTTAATTTAAGGAGGTTGGCGAGAGATAGAGAATGCATACTATGCAAACCGTGCAGCATTCTTGCAGGTATTGGCGGAGCAATAACATTTAGCAGTGGCACCATGAACCTCAGACCAGATGTAGGAGGTGATCTAGATAAGATTATTGGTAGTTGGGAGGAGGCTGAAAAACTTATAGGGTATGTTGATAACATCCTTGTTAAGTTTGGAGCTCCCAACAATCTATATAACTTAGACATAGAGCAAGCTGCTGAACTTGAGAGACTTGCTGCTAAGGCTGGAGCAAAGTTCATACCTACTCCTCAAAGACACATAGGATCCGAGAACATGCCTAAGGTTATAAATGATCTTGCAGAGTTCTTGAAACAAAAAGGTGTTAATGTATATGAGTTTACGGAGGTCACAGATATTATAAAGGATGGCGATGAAATCACCATAAAGACTAACAACGGCGTTTTGATAGGAAAGTATGCAATACTAGCTCCTGGACGAATAGGTGCTGAATGGTTTGCTGAGATTTCTAAAAAACGAGGAATAGATACAGAGCCAGGTCCTCTAGATATTGGGGTTCGAGTTGAAGCGCCAGCATATATAACAGAGCCAATAACGAGAGTAGTCAGAGATCCAAAGATAGTGATGTACACTAGAAGCTACGACGATAAAGTAAGGACGTTCTGCACAAATCCATATGGATTTGTTGTTGAAGAGAGATACCCTGACAATTCAGTAGGGGTAAATGGTGAAAGTTTTGTAGCACTTCGTTCTAAAAATATCAATTTTGCCCTGCTCGTATCTGTGAGACTTACCGATCCGTTTGAAGACACAATAACATATGGAAAGAGCATATCAAGACTCGCTACAAAGCTTGGAGGCGGAAGACCTATTGTCCAGAGATTCGGCGATTTAGAGGCCGGTAGAAGAAGTACATGGAATAGAATAGAAAGAAGCGTTGTGGAGCCAACACTAAAGAGTGTTACACCTGGTGACATAGCAATGGCGTATCCCTATAGAGTTGTCGTAAATATTGTAGAAGCACTAAGAAGACTGGATGTGATAATGCCTGGAATAGCATCAACACAGACACTACTATACGCACCAGAAATAAAGTTCTACAGCATTAGAGCAAAAGTGAATAGAGAATTAGAAACATCTATTAGAAACATATTTGCAGCTGGGGATGGTGTTGGTCTATCGAGAGGAATGAATGTTGCAGCCGCCACGGGTGTCATAGCGGCTAGAAGCATCTTAAGAAGGGAAGGCATCGAAGTATAGAAGTCTCAAGCAGTAAAGGCAATAAATTGCCTTAATTGCCCCCTATTTTTCCCCGTTCAATCTCTACTCATTTCGTGAAGACGTTGCGTTCTATGTGATTTGAGATCTCTCCATAAACCTCGATTAATGCTAACGCTATCCCAAATTCAAACTTTCTAATACGAAGATGTGAACCACTAGAAACAGCATCCAACATAAACACGAAAATATAAGTTAATCAACTTTTTAACTATACTGTACTGCTGGGACTAGCTCGTGAAAATTCTCGAATCCATTAGGAAAATAGTAACAGGTGCATACATAAAGAGAATGAATAGAGTAGATGAAGTAATTAAAAAAATTGAATGGGCTTCTCAGCACTATAAAAGAGTGATTGAAAACTGTGTGAACTACCTTATAGGTTTTTCAAGTATTATAAAGCCACACAGATGTAATAAATGTGGTAAGGTTTTCTTTGCAACTAATAGCGATAATGGATGCCCTTTTTGCAGTTCCCTTTATACCATAAACATAGATGCAATAGATTTTAAGGAGCATGTACGTGGTTATTGTAGCTCTCTATACGGCAGGAATATTACCTTTATGGATGTCTTCAAAGACGTCGTTAAAAATTTATGTTTAAATAGAATCTGCTACTTTTTAGAATCCACTTCATCACTTGAAATATTTACTGAAAAAGGTGCTTTAAGGATAGTTGCCAGAGACGGAGAAATTATTGAAGTCGAGCTGCCGTGGATTGACATATCAACACTTACATATATAGATGAAATCACTGCCGTGGCGTCTAAGTATAGAGAAAAATTACTAATTAATGGAACCAGGTTCATTATTTACAAAACGTATTATGATAATGTAGACGTCAACTACGTAACACTAATTAGAGAAAGGTTTATGGATGCGCAGTTCTTCAAGTATTTCATTGATGAACTAGGGTTGAATAAGTATATATTCAGTAAGGGTGTACTAACAAAAATTTTTGATATAAAGCACGGTGAATATATCGATCCACGGAATGTATTTATTGATGTGAAGACTGAAGTGTGAGAATAAATTATCCATTGAGGTAAACTCTAATCATTTGATGGAGATTGGAATATGAAAAATATGCTTAGAATATCTAACTAAAATGCTTTGCCATTTCCTCATTTCCAGGAATCTTCAGTATTGCATCAATAGTTTCCTCTACTTGCTTTGTGCTCTTAGTTCTCGGATCCACTATAAGCCAATTAAATAGTGTATCTCTTCCACCCTTTAAGAATGCTTCTAAGGCCCACTCCATTCTCATGAGCCTGGGGATGATTACATACTTGTGTACTTTACTAGGTAGGGGTGCTAGCTGTCTTCTATGCACACCTTTTCCATCTACCTTCACAGGAATCTCTACAGCTACATTATCAGGCACTCCTGAGACTACTCCATTGTTTAGGATATTAGTTTGTATTGGAACAGGTAAGGGAGGTGTTCCTGGATATGGTAAGCGTATATAGTAGTGATCTTTCGGAATATCATTGACTATAGCATCTATTATTTCTACGAGTTGCTCCCCACTCGGCTCTGGAGGAAACGACTTGACTATCGGTGTAGAGGTGTCGTATACAGCCTTTGCAAGTTCCTCCAACCGCATTCTTAGTGCTGCTAAATACATAGCCCATCCAATCTCAGAGTCAGGACCACCATAAGGTCCGTACCAGTACTGCTTTGTTTTTAGATCCCAGTGATACTTCCATGTACCACCCCTAACACTATCACCAATCGGAAGCAGTCCATAGGTCTTATACATATCTATAGCAGCAGGAGATAGATCTACGTCGAATGGGCTTATGACATGTTCTTTCCATACCCTCCAATATTCTTCTGCATCTTTCTTAATCCATTCATCAATATACTTATATGCATCTTCACCCTTGTAACTAAATTTCGTCAACCATATTACATGGTTAAATCCCGACATTTCTACTTCAACATCCTTTGGATCTATCAGTGAAAGAATTGCTGCATAGCATTCAGCATTATGAGCAGCGCATTTATCTACAATTCTTCTACCAAGTTTTTCTTCAGCTAATCTCATGCCCAGAACTTCGATAGCTTTTAGAAATCCCATATGTCCATGACACAGCCCTATATGCTTAACCTTCGTAGCTCTATTTATTAATGTAGTCAATTCAAAGACGGGATTTGCAACATTTATGAACCAGGCATCCGGAGCCAGCTCTTCAATATCTTGAGCAATACCTAGGGTGAGTTTAAATTGATAGTAGCCCCAGATAGTATGGTAATCTGACACGTAGTTCCATTCAACGCTATTGATACCTCTATAGTACCCGTATTTTTCCGAAACTTCCCTCAATATCTCATAGTAACTGTGACCACCTGCCATAGCGGAGTTTATGACAAAGTCCGCATCCTTTATAGCCTCTCTCCTATCTTTAGTTGCGTAGACCTTTGCTGAAACCTTCAGTTCATCAATGTACCTCTTAGCAAATGCTGTGATTAGATTAAGCCTCCAATCACTTATATCCATAAGCCATATTTCTAGATTCTTGCCACTGAGATTCTTGTTTATAAGTAGATCTATTATTACTCTGCTAGACCAAACAGCACTACCTGCACCGATGAATGCTATTTTTAGCCCATCCATCTTATTTACCCAACTACATGTTAGTAGGGATGGTTTAAATAGTTTTTGCTATTTTGAAGAACTACTCATTGTTTTAGGCCAGAATACCAGTGAAATAGTAATGACTATCATCACTAGAGTTGTAGGAATCAAGATCGATAATATCGTTACTACAGGTTCTGTGTATACCAATCCTTTTATCAAATAATAGAGATGAGAGGATCTGGTGCCGGCGTAAAACTGTGGTATTACACTATGTATAAATTGATTTTGCCAGATATCGAGGTCTTTAAGACTGCTAGGATACGGTGTAGTGGTTAGTACTACAGAGTTCTTGATTATCGAATAAACAGACAAACCGGTAATCAAAGTTGGTATAACACCTATTCCACCACACTCCCTCTGAATATTTCTCGAAATTAGAAGTAGTGGAGCTGCCAGAAGTGTGGTTATAGGTACTGCAAATCTAGGTCCGTAAGACAGTCCTCCCCCTGGATCATACCATATAGAGTAGACTAATAAGGGGGCAATAATACTCCCCACATATAACAATCTATCGTATTTATCTTTAAACACTTTAATAAAGCTATTTATATGGGCTAAGGCTACTACGTATATAGGATACGATATAAATAGACCTTTTCTCAAATCAAATAAGAGTATGTACAGGCCAACAATAGGAAGCGTAGTAAAACCGTAATTCGGAATTCCCCACCGCTTTAGCATAAAGAATTCGGGAAAGGATAGCGGATTACTTGTAATGATGTGGTTGTAGAGAAGTATAAACGTAATTAGGGGTAGAAAGCCCAATATGTATAGTCCAACGTACTTAACTATTGTACTAAGTTTAATTAACGATTTCCTAAAGGCGTGTAAATACTTTAAAAGCACAATGATAGATGCTATTCCTACTGCTATAGTTATTGATGGATCGAAAGCTATGGCTAATGAAGCAACGAATCCTCCTAGAATGTATTCGAACTCTCTCAACGCACCTTTAATACCCCTAAACGCTAGGTAGAGGAAAAATGCAAATGCGAATGATAGTGGGGCCTGTGGAAATAAATGGGTCGAGTATATCCATAGCGGTCCTGAAAAGGCGTTAATTACTGATACGATTAGAGCTGTTCTCGAATCTCCCATGATTATCATATATAATTTCCAAGATGCTATTATTGTTAGTATTCCAAATAGTGATGTAGTAAGGCCTCCAACAAAAAGTTCGTTACCTATATTGATGTATTGACTCAGTAAGATAGAGATTGAGAGTACTAGGGGTAACCCTATAGGTCCTGCAAAAATACACTTATCATTTACTAAAGCTGTATCAACATAGATGCATAAATCTGGAGGTATGGTGAAATCATGTTTTAAAATTGATTTAGCAAGAGCAATTAATGGTATGGTGTAGCCTGTGTACCAAACAATATTTATACTTAGCAAAAATACTGTAAATGATAGAACTACTATAACCACGTGCACCCAATAAATCGACCACTTGCTCAATTCCATTGTTGCAGACCCGCCATACTGATTATTATTGCTGATTCACATGATATAATCGCAAACCTCTCTACAATCTCTGAGCTTCTTTACAATAAATGAAGTTGGTTATAGGCAACAAATCATCTATGTTAGTATTTTTCTAATTGATGAGGCACTTATTGCAAGTTTAACTTCTCTAGCTATTCTTCTACCCATACTCATAGGCTCAGGCCAGTACAGATACGAATATGGACTTCCCCATATATATGCATTAGTTCCTGCTACTATTCTCCCAGAAAACTCAAATACTCTAATATTCATATCCTTATCCACTACGCTCTCCAGGCAGAAGGGGCCTATAATTCCAGGCGGCAGTGTTCTCACACTCTCCTCTACAAATTTAATCCCATATTCTAAAATTTTTGGAAGCAAACTTTCTCTCAATACAAGTGGGATATTTCCGATAACTGTAAATGTAGGCTCCATATCCATTTCAATCAGTATTCTATGCGGAATTCTCTTAATCCCATCTATATCAGATTCATATCTAATATCTGCACCTAGAATTTCTACTCTATTAAAGATGGGGCTGTAGAAATAGTGATAATATGCTGTAACACCAACAAGATACTCCTGAATCATTACTTCATCTATCCCTCTTATCACACCTCTCTCGATCATGTGTCGTACGTAGCCAGCTATTTCATCTCTCGATTTAGCAACATGGTAGCCCCTACCGCCCTTAGCACCATGAAACTTTACTATCACTGGAACATTAATGTCTTCATCCATCTTATAGATTCTAGGTATTGGGATCCCTGCCCTTTCTAGGAATTCCATCTTTGCCCATTGATTATATTCTATTCTGAACAAATTTCTGAGGCCGAATATTGGCACCTGAAGTGCTTCAGCACACTCGATACCTAGATATTCAACGTAGCTTCCATGCGGCACCATAATACCATTTAGTACGCGAACTTCTTGGGCTATACTAGACTTGCAGATATCTCTCCAGTTATTTACAACAATAAATCTATCTATTAGATGGTTAAACTGTCTATAGAACCAAATCCTATCTTCTGTAACAATTGCAATGGTTTTGAAGCCCTCCAGCTTAGCCCCATGAAAAATTTGTAGCGATGAATGACTGGCTAATGTAGCTATAGATACTTTATCGAGGTCGTATGTTCTGAGCAGCGTCTCTATGTCTATCTGTGGTTTTTTGATATTCAACGTAAAGGCACCTATTAAGTATCATATGAGAGTTGTAATAAAGCTTTTTCAGTGATGAAATTATTTAATCTTCTATCAATTTATTGAATTTAAAGTACACTTCCACACTTTCCTTTCTTAAACTGCAGGCTTTGAAATTTGTTCCTGATTCGTGGTGGTGAGTAAAATTCTACAATGTTGCACTACGTCCAACTGGTTAAACAATTTTTATGATGAATGCGCTCATAGATGAGTAAAACATAAAGTGTTAGATTTGGAACTGAGTAAACTGTGCAGACGTCGTACTATTGTGGTAAGTCTATATTACGTGTATATAGCATGGTGTATCACAGCCAAGTAACTGCTACAATACAATCGCTCGGCAAGCATTTGATCAATTCATTACCCACATTTTTTATTGGTGTAATCTATTTAATACCTTTCATAGAGTACTTAAAGCTCTTGGGCGAACAGAGATGTTAGTAAAGACTATTGTTTCAGTAGGTCCTTCAAGCGGCGATGAGAGAACTATAGATGATATGATTAAAATAGGTGTAAATGGATTTAGAATCAACTTTTCACATGGTTCTCCAGAAGAGTGGAAGAGGTACGTGGAATTTATTAGAAATAGTGAAAGCAGGTATGGAAGATTTGTAGCCTTAGTAGGTGACCTGCAGGGGCCATCACTCAGAATCGGTATCATTAAAACACCAGTCAACATAAAAAAGAATGATATTGTTAAGATATTCCTAGGAAGAGAAAGCGAGGGTGGGTCACAATTCATCGTACCTATGCCAATACCCAGATTTTTTGAATATATAGATGTTGGCGATATTCTTGTAATGGATGATGGAAGGACGAGGCTTCGCGTAGTAGATAAGGGTAGCAACTCTGTAGATGCGGTTGCTCTCACAAATTCAATAATAACCTCGAGAAAGGCAATAACCATACATGGCAAGGAGGTAGATCTGCCACCTATTAGTGAAAATGATATAGCTAATGTCAAATTTGCAATTGAAAACGGCTTCGATTACTTAGGTCTCAGCTATGCTAGAACCGCAGAGGATGTAGCATTGTTGAGGGATATATTGAGGAGATTTGGAAATGATGATATAGGTATAATTACTAAAATAGAGACTCGAAGTGCTATAAGCAATTTAGACGCTATTATTCGAGAAAGTGATGCAGTTCTCGTTGCACGAGGAGACTTGGGAATGAATTTTGGCTTAGAGGAAATACATCTCCTTCAAAAACGTATTATAGAGAGATGCCTTGAGTATAGGAAACCAGTTATAGTTGCTACACAGCTACTTGAGTCCATGACCGAAAAACCCATTCCAACCAGGGCCGAAGTGGTCGATGTCAGTATTGCTGTTGAGGCAGGGGTAGACGCTCTAATGCTTACTGGGGAAACCTCTGTTGGTAAATATCCATTAGATGCCGTTCTTTGGCTCAAAAAGATAATAGAATTTGTTGAAAGGAATGCACTGACTGGAAACTTCAACAAGATTGCAACGAAAGCTAGAATGAATCCGGATGTTGTGCAGTTGAAATTCGTAAAAGGAGTACTTGAGCTCGCTGAGGATATAAATGGTAAGCTGATCGTATTTAGCATGCATGGTAGTACTGCAAGAAGGGTTTCCTCACTCAGACCTACAATTCCTATTTATGTAGGTTCGCATAATATTAAGACACTTCGGAAGCTCTCAATATTATGGGGGCTTCACCTATCATATATAGAGTCTCAAAACTATGAGGAAGGTCTGAGAAAGACATTAGCGAAGGCTATAGAGCAAGGTTTTGTAAGCTACGGTGATTATGTTGTACTAACATATGGTTTAAGGGAACCTGTGCAGAGAGTTGAAATACGGCGTATAGCTGCTTAAGCCCTTACAACGGATAGAATCTCTTTTTCACTCAATTTTATGACCTTGAAGTAGTCACTGCTTATACTCCTTAAATCCTCGTTCTCGCCCATGATCATTACTGTTATAAGCCTTGTTTTCGTATGCTGTAAAGCCTTTCTAACTAAGCTTCTAGCAATCCTATCCTCACCATCTGTAATTAATATAACTTCGCTTAATTCTCTAGTTCGCAGTTTTGCAATATCGTTGCAGGCTGTTATTAGAGCTTTAGAGATATCTGTCCCTCCACCATTTTTAACCATAGCAATATACTCCAGCAACTTCATAGTTTCCGAAGGTTTTGCACCAGGGCTAGCCTTAGACAGTTCGTATGGTTCTGAGTCAAAGAATCTTATGTAGAAGGATCTGCGTTCAGCTCTGCTTCTCATGAACAATGCTAGCGCAGTAGCTTTAGCCCACAGGATTTTATTACCGTCCATGCTCCCAGATTTATCAACTAGCACATATATAGGTCCTATATTCATATATATTACTTTTTCGAATAGAAGAAGATTGTCATCAGCAAGCTTTATATATAAGTATAGCTGTGGATATGCTAGCTCTGTGTAGACCATCCTCTCGACATCTGAACCTCTGGTGTATCCCTCAATTTCTCCTCTTTGGTATGCAATCTTTCTCTTCTTTGTTACAACTGTGATATCCGGAACTCTCGCCAGTATCATTAGTATATTCTTTATATCAGTACTTTTAACAAGTCTAATAACGCTTGCTACATCGTCTTCAAGGTTGAGGGTGTGCCCTACTCCAGCCTTATATCCGTAAACGAAGTGCTCTACCTCCTTTACAATTTCAGCACTCTCAAGAGTCTTTTTAATCGCCCTCTTAATCGAACCCTCTATATCCCTACTCTCACCTCTATCATCCTTCTTAGCATCTTCATCTTGATCCCTACTACCACTTCTACTTCTTCCTCTACCTTGTGAGATCGTCCTCTCTCCATCATTCTCAAGCTCCTCCATGATGTTCATTAGAAATAGAGTTCCTAGAGCAACAGAGGCAAAGCTGTCTGCTACAGTGTAGAGCCTCAATTTTCTGGCATCACTATCGTTCAGTATTGTTTTAACCATTTTATAATGTTTTTCAGCACCCATAGAGATTTGGGATATTTCATTTAAACTCGGGAATGGAAGATATAGTGTG
Organism: Ignisphaera sp.; assembly: GCA_025058535.1. Lineage (GTDB taxonomy): Archaea > Thermoproteota > Thermoprotei_A > Sulfolobales > Ignisphaeraceae > Ignisphaera. Next base: position 74,267 of record JANXEL010000033.1, read on the forward strand.
TAGTATACATCGATTGCCAGATCTATTGAAATGTCCTCACGATTTTTTAGCTTCCTTAGATTGTCAAGGATCTTCTGACCCTTATAACGGGTGAACGGATCCTGGTAATCAATGTGTTTCAGCACTCCTGGCATCCTATTTTCCCTCCATTTTCCTCTTTATCTTTTCTAGAACTCCATTGATGTTCTCTACAACTTCAGTTCCTTTTTTATGAATCTTTTCATCGTTAGTCTCCCTCATCATTGATAACACTCTATCCCTTGTAGATTCGAGATCCCTGTATATCTCAAGCAATCTATACTCTATAAATCTCGAATTTATATTAGGAAAAGAAACAATATAATTGTTAACCTCCTTTATGCTAGTAGCTATCTCCTCAAGCTCCCTTAGATATCTGTAGGAAGTTTTCAGCTCTTCGGACAAAATTATGTAAACTCTTTCAAAATCATCTATATCGTGAGGTACCACGAATTTTAATGCCATTAGATCCTCCTCATCAGCTGTTAATCTATTATTAAGTATGGCGTGTGCTGCTATGACTTTCAGTGCCTTTCCCTTTCTCCTGTCCGTAATATGAAGGTTTTTAGATTCAAGCATCGAGAATATTTTCAAAAGCTTACTTTTTATAGTCTCGAAATTAACCATGTGTACCAGTCTACTCACATTTTCAAGAGTGGCTCTATCCAGTGTTATTTCGGGCTGTGGATAGCCGTATCTCTCAATATCCCACGAATACTTTAGAAGATCTCTCCACATATCCTCTGGCAGTGGTTTAACATAATGCCTCAGTAGGAATCTATCGTATAGAGCCTCAAGCTCAGGATCTTGAGGCACCTCATTACTCGCTCCAAAAAGACTCCAAAGCATAACTTTAATCTCTGTGTAGCCATCATAAAACAGTCTTTCATTCATAATTGTAAGTAATGTGTTTAAAATGGCTGAATTAGCCTTAAATATTTCATCTAGAAATACTATTTCAGCCTCTGGAAGCTTACGAAGTGTAATTCTCACATATCTTCCCTCCTTTAGTGCATTTATATCTAATGGGCCAAACAGTTCAGCAGGTTCCGTATATTTTGTTAGTAGGTAGGTAAAGCATTTCATGCTAAGCAGATTTGCAGCCCTTCTAATTAAGGCGCTTTTTGCTGTACCTGGCTCACCAATAAGCACAGCGTGCTCCTTTGTGAGTAGTGCAAGAAGTATAACTTTGGATTCCTCCTCCCTGCCAACGAATGGTTTAGAAAGTTCGCTTAGCATTTGTGGAATTAATTTCAGATAATTCTCTGTATCGATCATCATACTATCCATCTCTGCACACCTTAGTAACACTGCTTAAGGAGTATATATGCTAACAGCTCTAAATTAAAATTAATATTCCTATAACACTCGTGATAGTCCTTGAACCCAATATCTGTTGGAATAAGTATTGAATGTTCATCACATCTAATAAAGTTTATGTCCTCACGTACGCCGAGCCTCCTACCTATTTCTCTACTTACCTGTGGTATGTTTACTATTCTATTAAATAGATTTACAAAGTTCATACAGCTGCGCTTCTCCACATATCTTTTTAACTCATGAAACACTTCACATAACCTGTACAGATTTAGCAGTAGTTCTATTGGAGCTGCCCTCCCTAGAATTTCATGGAGTTCCTCATCTATATCGCATACATTAATATACTTGGCATCTCTATCAATGACTGCATACCTATTGACCAACATGTACACACTTTTAACTGTTTTTAGTATAACGTCTAAGCTAATACTACCAACATAATCTTTATCACTGTGATAGAGGCCTTCATCTACTACCCTCCTGAATGTGTTGAAAGTAACAGAAGGCACACCGATGGACGTAAATGAAAAAGAGTCGAAGATAATGCTATCGTGTTCCAATACCACATCCTTAAATTGTGACCTAATTATATTTCTTATAATAATGCTTGATGCTGAAGCAGTTAGTGGATCTCTATATATAGTATCAATATTGATGGTTAATGCGACGTGATCTACTATTTTATCTGCACGCTTATTGATATGGTATCTTGAACCTACGAGCCAGTAGAACGATGCAATTTCTTCCGGAAAACCTTCCTCTGCTGTAAAGGATGCTAGCACAATAGTGTTATCAATACTAACATCTCTAAGAATTTTAGAAAGTGCTGCAACAATTGAAGTGCCTATGATGTTATCACTACCTCCACTTAACCAGTGATCGTGATGTGCGGTTATATAGATGCATCTATTGTCATACCTCTTATTCAGCACTGCAACAATGTTGTATCCGTATGATTTATAAGCCTCTGATTTAGCATACAACCTACTATTAACCAATTTATCAATTGAACCAATACTCCTTCTTATATGTACAACTGGGGTGAAGGGTTGACCAGCCCTTCTGTATAAGGCTATAATATTATCTAACACAACAATCCTTCTAAGACTCTCACCATTATCTCTAACAATTATCAGCCGAGGTCTGTATTGAGCAAGAATATGCGCGACTGTAGCTATATCATCTGGATCTGCTGGTGCATCGACTAAGACAATCTTATCGTGTATGTTATCTATCACTAAACCTTTCTCTGATAATTCTTCTAGATCTATGCTAACAATATTACTGCGGTTTATCTCTTCGTCTATTACTCCTTGATAAGGGGGATGTATAGTGCACGGGGTAATACCACCCCTACCTTCTACAACACATGTATCTTCATGCCACGTTGTAACGGGAACATTTTCAATCCAAAATTCATCTACATAATCCTCTATGTATTTTCTAACAACTTCTATAACTTGTTTTTCTCTATTTGATCCTGCAACTATCTCACCAATTCTCTCTATTTCGCTTGCGATACTCAGTATGTTATTGATCGCTATTCTATCTATCACAATGGCTTCTACCTAAATTTGTTTATCTCGAATCCTCCTACTCATATCTTAATGCAACTGCTGGCGGTATTTTAGATGCTCTATATGCTGGGAAAATCCCCCCTGCTATTCCTATTAGCATAGTCAATCCCATGGTTCTTACAATCAATTCCATGGTAATCTTTGGACCAGCCCTTATCACTATTGACGCTTGTGAAGATGCTCTAAGTTCAAGGCCAGCTGTTGCTAACGTGTACCCTCCAGCTATGCCGAGCGTGATACCTATGGCTCCACCAATTAAGCTCATAATAATGCTCTCCATCAAGATCATGGCCAGTACGTACTCACTTGTGAAGCCCAGCGCTTTGAGTACTCCAATTTCTCTAGTCCTCTCAATAACTGATGTTATCATAGTAGCTGCAACTCCTGCTATAGCGACCGCAAATGCTGATAAACTCGCTGCAAATAATATAAAATTCATTGCACCTGTAACTGAATTCACGATGCTTGCTATTCCTTGAAACGATATTATCTCAGCAGAGTTCCTATACATGCTCCTAAGCTCATCAACAATTTTTGTCACATCATCACTACTTCTAGCCAATACAAATATTCCACTCCACTGATTTAGACCAAATATTCTATGTCCAGCTTCCAATGGAAGGAAGACCGTTGTGTCTGGGCTCAAGATAAACGCCCCTCCAAATTCTTTAAGAATTGCTGAAACCATTACTGTAGCCCGTTTAACCGTATTTCTGCCTCTTTCATTTCTCATGAATGTTAAAACCATTGCATCACCAATATCATACACCTTCTCACCATCTTTAAAGGCAATTTGATGCCCTACAACAGCCCTCACGTACTCTGAGGTTGTTGGTACGTTACCCTCGTATACTTCAATACTCTTAATTGTTTCGAATACGATATCTATCGGTATAGCATACACAAAGATAATTTTGTTATCCCCTCCCACTTTAACCTGGGCTTGTATTGAGTAGAACGGTTCAGCCCTTACAACGTTATCTATTATCCTTATGGCATTTAGATCATTTTCGGTGAACTTGTATCCGGATGATGGAAATAGTACTATCGCATTCTGACCTAAACCTTGAATCTGTTCTATAACGTAATCAGCATACCCGTCAACAACACTTGTTATCATTACCAATGCTAAAGGCCCTATTGCTATACCCGCAATTGTTAACACTGCCCTCGTTTTTCGCTCGGTTAATGTCTTAAACGCAAGGATAGTTAAATCTACTAGGAAGTGAAGCACCATTTCATCCCTTATACACAGATTGTTGTAATGAGGCGATTCTCCTCATGTATCGGTGGAGGACCAGAGCCATTGTTAGTAAGAATAGAGATACTGCGATTACAATTAGTATGTGGGTTAATTGTAGTGGCTGTGCTTGCTGTGGTGTATATGTTGTTGGGGGCGCTTCTATTGTAACACTTACTTTACGTTCCAATACGTTTTCAATATAGTACTCATCTCTATAGATTATATACAGCGTTAAATTGTTCGGCATTGCATCAACTCTAGTTTCAATTCTGAATACTGATTGAGAGGCGGAGTCTATATCTCCAATTAGTGTACCAGCCAAAGTGCCATCTATCTTAACCCTAGCTTCAACACTTCTGGCTGTAGCAATACCATAATTAACTATAATACCCGAAACCCTCAGAACGCCTCCAGAAATGGTCGCTCTCAAATCCTCTAACCTTAGGTCAATAAATGGTTCAAGTAGTACTGAGAGAGATGTATTGAGATACTGCATATAACCTGAAGCATCGCGATACACTATTGCCACTCCAAACGGTACCGACATATACCTCATATATGTCTGTGCAGCTCCGACTGCTATGGCCACAGGGTTATAAATCAGTGTATACGAGATGTGGACCACATCATTTGGTGGTAGTACATCAATATACTTGATGTTGCCATCGGGTAGTAGTATGGAAGTGTACGGTATCAGATAAATGTATACGTTGTATAGGGGTGACGAACCTGTATTCCTAATTCCTATACTGAGTAATGATGTACCGTTAGACACCCTCACCTTTATAGGCGAATCTATATCGATTATCTTTGTTGAACCAAGAACCGTTATGTTTATTTCCAAGGGTAGTCTTCGAATACAGTTCCAGTGATCAATAAAATTGAGGTATGCCGTTGTGCGGTATACTCCTGGTCTATCAACAAGGACGTTTAATTTTATGTAAAAGTTCAGTAAACTGCCGTGTTCAAAGCTTTGCCCCGTACCAGTTTGCTGAACTATCTGTGAGACGTAATTCATAATAAGTTGATAGTAGCTCGGTGATATTCTTGAATAGTCAATTAAGTTTATATTTGTAGCGGGTACTTTTGCATGAGATTGGTTTGTTGCTGAGTACGTAAATCCCTTTGGAAGATCCAATTCAAGAACTGCCCCCTTTATTAAGGGGTTGTAGTTATTTCTGAGAACTACAGCTAGTGTGGCACCGTATGTGCCCGGTTCGGGCATTGCGCCAATCCACTGCATCAATACAACGCTAATACTGCTACTAGGATCGTTCACTAAGATACTAATTGGATGTTTTTCAATAATAGCCGTATTGGGAGTTCCGGTCTCGACTACATATTCAACCGTTAATACAGCGCTATATCTACCGGGCTTAATATCACCTATACTTACTTGAAAGGTTGCGGTAAATTGTTGAAGGCTGCCTATGGGACCTGGTATGTACGATACTGCCTTATCCTCCCCCTTTGAGGAGAATCCTGTGGGCAAGCTCAACATTAACTTAATTCCAGATACTCTGAAGGGCCAATTGTTTATAGCGGATATGAAGTATGTGGCGTTATCTGTATGAGGATATGCTGGCCAATTGTTAGTCCATCCCCAGTCTATTACCTCCAGCCCGCTACCGCTAGCACCTCTATCTATGTGTAGAGTAATGATGTGTTCTACTCGATCATCAACGTTAGCACCATACAATGTGAACATGTACCTTATATCAGCATGAAACTCTAGAATATTTGTTGAAGCATTTGATAGATCTACGTAGAATGTGACCAAACAACTTCCACCAACATTTAGCATCGGTGCGCATACTGCCCCTTCGTTAATTAGGGTAATACCCTTATCCTTGGGCTCCAACTCCACCTCTACTCCACTAACTGGGTAAGGCCCATTATTCACAACGACCAATGTTAGTGGCACGTTGCGTTGACCTTCCAGTGCCCTTATGGGTGCCTGAATTCCCCAATACCACGATGCTAACCGTAAAGTGGGTCGATAGTATTCGTACGATGCTATAGCTATTGGAATCTCTAGTCTATCACTGTATATTGCAATAGCATCTCCATTCTGGACTCCATACTCAACCTCTAGTGTAATGCTGTAGTTATGAGGTTGTGCAGAGGGCTTAACATCAATATTTAAAATTATAGTACAGGTACCTGAGGCTGCAATACCATATAAGCATGTACCTGAAGCGTCATTAATTTTAACAGTTGGCGGAGTACGATATGCTATGGGTCGCATCCATGCAATGGGATGAACCTTAGTGTTGACTATATCAATATTTATAAGAACACCTCGTGCTGATGGTAGAATGGGTGCATATGTATTTCCATATTCAGTGTGAATTGCACCGATAACAAATGTCTTTAATTCGGATAGAAGACCTAGTTCCAGAATATAGCTATCTGTTGCTGTGTAGTACATTCCATAGCTTTGAATTATGCTTGTTATCAATACTTTAGCGACTATCTTACCATCACTACCTTCATTATTTACTTCAATATCTGTGAAAATGGCTGCAAATGTATTGCCATAGTTTATAGGGCCGGCAATCGACACTATTGATCTGTTTCCACCGTTTACAAATTTGACATCTATTCCATCAAATTCCAGCTGAACTATTATAGTATTCAAAGTGTCTATGTTAAGGGACTGTAGGGTAAGATAAACTGAGGCACCACTCATTTTAGGTGATGCTACACCGTATCTCCATCCCTTATCAATCAGTGTTACATTCAGTTTAGGACTGTGTAACGGCATCAGGAGAGTGTACGTTTTATCATACCAAAAGCTCTGCGAGCCTAAAACCAAAGCTCTTAATCTTATTACTACTGGGTACATACCTTCGCTACACGCCACAACATCTATGTTTGGCACCTCAACGTATATTGCCTGTCCGTATTCGAAACCACCGCTTACAACAGTGGTAAAGCTTCTATTAAGTGACTGAAACATCATTTGTCTTGGTAGATACACCGTGAGTGTGGGGTTCTGGATCCTATACCCTGGTTTAACTACCATAAAGTACGCATATATTCTTGCACCTATTGAGTTTACATACGCCCTACCAGACAGCCATCCGTATCCAACAACATCTAGTATGGTCTGATTAGGCGGTGTGGACACCCTTACCATCAATGTATAGTTGCTCTGAATCTTATAAAATGTGTTAACATTCACTACAGATATACCACTAATATCTAGCTTTACTCTATACATGCCAGGCTTCACATTATCGCTTATTGAAATACCTGAAAAGATTAGTGCTACCCTGCTGCCTCTTGCTATATCTGTGCCTGTTAATTTAATTATTTTCGGATAGAAGTTTTCAGGAAGTTCCAGTGTCGCAATAACATCTCTCACATCAACAACATCATAGTTTTCAAGCACTATTGAAAGTGCTGCATTCTCGGATCCTGGATACACCTCTCTGTCAACCCAGTAGGAATCTACAACTGACAAGCTAGTATATGGCTTACTTATCGAGACGGTGAAACCATATCTCTTTTCACACCAGAACTCTGCACCACTCTCATCGCCAAAGATTACAAGCTTCAGTTCAATGCTAACCCTATCTACAGAGCCTATAACTAATGGGCTTGAATAGAGTGTAAGTGTATCACCATAGTTTAGTAACTGGTTGTGTATACTAATGGCGCTCTTCGTTCCATTAATGAAACTGACCCCAGGGGTTAACACTGAGTAGTACACAATCATACTTCTAATCGTTTTAAAGTCCTTATTCATTATTGTCGCATAGAACCTTACCTGGACAGTATTTTCAACGAGCTTTGCACTCTCAAATCCATAATCGAGAACCTCTAGATCGATCGGCGGCGGTGTTGACAGCGTGATACTGAAGGTTCTCATCACATTAGAAGTGTACACCACACCATCTTCAGTGCCCATAGTCGCATACAGCGCCAGCTCTACGATGTATTGGGTGTGTGGAAGTGCGTTGGAGCTTACCGATAAAGGTCCTAGAGATATTGTAGCCGTCGCGTACTTACTCAAGCTAGAGACTGTGAATCTCATGCTGCTAGGCGTGAATATAGTGTGCTGAAGATTGGCTACGCCTTCAGCTCGTATCAGTGTTGCTTCACCAATATTCCTCAGAACGATGTATAGGTAAACATTCTGCGAACCTGGATAGGCCTCTGGAGACCAGTACCAATCAATAATATCTACACTGACTTCCGGGTACTGCTCGACCCATAAGGTGATTTCTATATACTCTGCGCCCGGAGTTGATCCATCGTCAATCTCACGATAGTGTATCCTCATTCCAATGGAATAGCTGCGGGGGACGGCATTTGATCCAACGTCTAGCCTATATTTAAATGCAATTACATCTTTTTGCTTCACGATATTGACCACCGTGTTGTTTGGAGAATATGGTGGAGAGCACGGCGATGCTCCTCTGGATATGGTGAAAACTTCTGGAAGCTCTTCTAAACACGCTGCAGAGATTACAATGCTATTTTCAGATACATACTGAATATTTACACTCAGCTCGACATTCCTACTTCCAGGGTAGATGTTATTGGTCCCAGCTGAAGATTTAAAGCTATATGAAATTAGTTGAAAATGAGTACTACTAGCAGCTGCATACTGTGTATAGGTTTCCATAATTGAAATGCTCAACATGGTTATAAACAGTACTACTGCACTTCTTGCTATTTTCAGCATATGTGCCCCCAGTATCCTCATGATATTTATGTTTATCTATAACATTAAGAGCTCGCATCACGGAAATTATAAATATTTCTGATATTAGAAGCTCATCGCTAGAATATGAATTGCTGTGATGATCGAGCCTACTTCGATTTATATTGCATTGAATTAATCAATTTTAAGGTGTGTAGAAAATAAAGATTTATTATCACAGTATCCTATTTTGTGGATCTGTGCAAACTTTATTGTGATTATGATGTGTACATGGGTGTAGAATATGAGTAGTAGAGTTGGTGAAGAGCTTGTTGTGATCAGTGTTATTGGAGCTGATAAACCAGGTATTGTTGCTGGAATCACCGCGGTTCTTGCTAAGCACAATGTAAACATAGTTGATATAGCTCAGACAGTAGTGAGAGGTATATTTAGCATGATTATGGTTGTAGACCTCTCAACAGGTAGTATAAGCCTGTCAAAACTCAGAGAGGAGCTCTCTATAAGAGGTAGGGAACTCGGTGTTGAAGTTAGTGTTAACCACATAGATGTGTTTAGGGCCTTGCAACGGGTGTAGCTATTGCCCAGGATATTTAGCCCTGAAGAGATAAGCGAAGTTCTTGAAATGTTGCTATTTCAGGACCTGGATATAAGATCAGTGACTCTAAGTCTAAACCTTCAAGACTGTACTTCAGGAATTAAAAACGAAATCCTTTCATGTATAGAGGGTAAGGTCGGTAGATATTCAAGGAAGCTTATCGAAGCTGTCGATAACGTAGCTGAGAAGTATGGCGTAAAAATTGTAACTAAGAGGATTGCTGTAACCCCAGTATCAATTATTGTTGAGCCTTTGGCTAGAAAGAGCTTTGAAGAGGCTTGCGCAATTGCCGTGGATATCGCTAGGTCTTTAGATAGAATTGCTACACTAAACCATATCGACTATATTGGTGGCTATGCTGCATTCGTCCACAAAGGATTCACGCAAGGTGATAAAATCGTGATAGAAACTCTACCTAAAGCTCTGGCTGCAACACAAACAGTTGCAGCTATGGTAAATGTTGCTTCTACAGCTACTGGAATAAATGTTGATGCTGTAATAGATGTGAGTAGAAAGATTATTGAAATTGCGCATAGCACGCCAAAGGGTATTGGATGTGCACGATTTACAGTTATGGCTAACGCTCCTGAGGATAACCCATTCATGCCAGGTGCTTATCACGGTCTTGGAGAGCCAGAGGCTGTTGTAAATGTTGCTGTAAGTGGTCCTGGTGCTATAGAGGCTGCTATAAATAGGCTAGGTGAAAAGGTGGACATGAGAACGCTGCACGATGTGGTGAAGAGAACAGCCTTTAAGATAACTAGACTTGGTGAATTAATTGGAAGGGAGGTCGCAAAGGAGCTAGAAATTCCATTTGGTATTGTCGATCTATCCCTTGCACCATCCCCAAAGATTGGGGATAGTGTTGCAAGAATTCTGGAGGCTATGGGTCTTGAATATGCAGGTGCTCCTGGCAGTATTGCTGCACTGTACATTCTTACCGATGCCGTTAAGAAAGGTGGTACTATGGCCACATCAAGCATAGGTGGCTTAAGTGGAGCATTTATTCCCGTGAGTGAGGATTGGGGTATGTCGCGAGCAGCTGAGGTGGGAGCCATAAACATAGACCGACTAGAAGCAATGATGATGGTGTGCAACACAGGTATAGATATGGTTGCCATACCAGGTGATGTGCCCGCAGAGACTATAGCTGCAATAATCTTAGACGTTATGGCTGCAGCTATAATGCTTGATAAGACCCTTGGCGTTAGACTAATACCAGTACCAGGAGCAAGAGCTGGTGATAGGGTAGATTTTGGAGGTCTGCTTGGGTCAACCATTGTTATGGACGTTCCTAGATTCAGCTGTAAGAAGTTTATAGAACGGAGAGGTCTTATACCCCCATCGGTAAAGAGGCTAGATAAGGGCTAGAACGTCTGCTCAACTCAGATTAAGATTTTTATTAGCACATTTAAGCTTAAAAATCCCTAGTTTACCATCCGCAGGGACCTGTAGCATCCATGAAATATCGGTAAGGCTACGCGATGGGGCGCTATAGTGATGGAAAAGGAAATTATAAGGATTGATGGTGTATCAAAGGTGTATAGAGTGGGGGATGTCACATTCTACGGCCTGAAAAGAATTGATATGACGATATATAGGGGGGATTTTATAGCAATTATGGGTCCCTCAGGTTCGGGAAAAACAACTCTCTTAAACATTATCGGCCTCCTCGATAGACCATCATCTGGACGCGTGTTCATTGATGGTATAGATGTGTCAGCACTTAACGATAGACAGCTAGCGCGGATTAGGAATATAAAACTTGGATTTGTTTTCCAATACTTTAATTTAATAAATAGACTTACTGTACTAGAAAATATTGAAATGCCACTAGTAGCCAGGGGCATACCAAAAAACAAAAGAATTGAACTGGCTAAGGAAGCCCTAATAAGGGTTGGTGGAGAGCTGAGTTGGCTTTTAAAGAAGCCGCTTCAGCTATCAGGTGGTCAACAGCAGAAAGTCGCCATTGCTAGAGCAATAGTGGGCTCTCCTGAGATTGTACTAGCTGACGAACCCACGGGCAATCTTGATAGAGCAAGTGCAAAAACTGTTATAAATACATTTACAGAATTGAATAAATATGGGCACACAATTATTGTGGTTACGCACGATCCTGAGGTAGCAAATTGCACCCGAAAAATATTTATGATTAGAGATGGTGTGGTAGTAGATATAAGGATCCCAGAAGTCGACAAATGTATTCTAAAAATGTGATGGAGTTTTGCAACTATTATCTATGTATCATATATCTATCACAATGATCACATATTCTAGATCTTAAAATCCTTTATTTGCATAACTCTGCCTAGCTAATCTAAACCCAATAAGCTACTAGACAATGACGGTGCGTACTCAATATTGATAATATTGATATTGATACTGAGTTTAGAGTGCCTAACCAGTAAACAGCGCTGCAGCTCCCTCTACTTATTGAGATTCACTACAGTATATCTATAAAATACGACGAAAGTCTAAATGCATAGGATTTATGGCGCCGGGGGCGGGATTTGAACCCGCGCGGGGTGTTCCCCCACCGGCTCTCCAGGCCGGCCCCTTAGACCACTCGGGCACCCCGGCTCTATAAATAGGAATGAAGGAGTTCAATATCCAGATCCGTTGAAATTAAAAATTTATCTTCTCTTAATTTCAATTTCTATATACACATTTTCAGGTACTCTTACCCTCATTATCTGCCTAATTACATGTTCGTTTGCTTCAACATCGATGATTCTCTTATGTATCCTCATTTCCCATCTATCCCACACTTTGGATCCTTCCCCATGCGGAAGCCTTGGAAGTGGCACTAGTAGTTTTTTAACTGGTAGCGGCACAGGCCCTTTCACTCTTACACCTGCCTTCTTAGCAATATCTATTATCTGCGTCACTACATAGTTTAGATTGTTTATGTCTACACTCCACAGTCTTATTCTTACTATAGCTGACATGTCTCACTTCCATCTATTAGCTATTTATCTACAAAAATTCTATTCTAATGATTTATTATACTACTTTCCTCCAGCTTTTGCTGGCTTCAAATCCATTATAACTCCTATTCCAACAGTTTTACCCATATCCCTCATCGCAAACCTTCCAAGTGGTGGAAAGTCGCTATACTTTTCAACAACCATGGGTTTTAATGGTTTGAATCTAACTATTGCTATATCCCCTTGCTTTAGGAATGGCGGATTCTTTTCAGCTATTTGACCTGTTTTGGGATCCAGCTTTGCAACTATTTCAACAATTCTGCATGGTATGCTAGCTGTGTGCGCATGTATTACAGGTGTGTAGCCTGGTGCTATTGCTGTTGGATGCCATACGATCATGATTCTAGCTGTGAATTCGTCCGCTACTGTTGGTGGATTTGCCTGATGTCCTGCGACGTCTCCCCTACGTACTTGTTCTTTTGAAATGCCTCTAACATTAAAGCCTATGTTATCTCCAGGTAGTGCTTCCTCTAACCTTTGGTGGTGCATCTCTATGGTTCTAACTTCGCCTGTTACATTAGGTGGCATAAATATTACTGTGTCTCCGACTTTTAGCTTCCCTGTCTCAACTCTACCAACAGGTACCGTACCTACACCAGATATTACAAATACCTCTGATATTGGTATCCTCAGTGGTTTCTCTATAGGCTTTGGTGGAATCTTAACGTTATTCAAGGCCTCTAGTAAGGTTCTCGCACCATTCACTCCATACTTTTTCTTAATTTCTTCAATCTTCTGGTTATTCCACCATGTCATGTTGTCACTATACTTAATGACATTGTCTCCAACCCATCCAGATACGGGGAGAACTGTTATAGTATCTAACCTGTATCCTGAGACCCTCAGGAACTTTATTAGCGTCTCTAAAATTTCAATAAATCTTTTCTCGGAATATGGAGGCTCAGTCGTGTCCATTTTAGTAATAGCAATTATCAGCTGGTCTATTCCCATAGTCCTGGCCAACAATATATGCTCTCTAGTCTGACCCTCTGGGCTCATCCCCGCTTCGAAATCACCCTTCTTTGCTGAAACAACGAGTAGCGCTACATCTGCTTGGCTTGCACCAGTTATCATATTCTTTACAAAGTCTCTATGTCCAGGTGCATCAATTATTGTATAGTAATAGCTGTCGGTTTCAAATTTTCTGTAAGCTAGAGTTATTGTGAGTCCTCTCTCTCGCTCCTCCTTCAATCTATCCATTAACCATGCGTACTTCTCGCTCTCCTTACCAGCCTTTATGGCAGCCTCAAGGGTTTCTTTCCAAGTCTTTTCATCAATAGCGCCAATTTCCACTAAGAGCCTGCCCACCAGTGTGCTCTTCCCATGGTCTACATGACCTATTATGACGAGATTCAAGTGTGGTTTTGCGCTCATAACCCTTCCCTAGTGCAGCTGCCTAGACACAGTTAAACAAATTATTACTCTAGATTTATAAGTGTATTGTTGCAATACATCAATCCCTAAAATATAGGAATACACCATACTTACAAAACTTTCTAAATGATGAGAGATAGTTTACCTTGAACTTAGTGCTATACGTTCTATTTCCTCCTTCCTTTGGATGGCATAACTTCTACTATCATAGTTAGCTGCAGCTATTATTTCATCAGCTAAGCATTCCTCAATGGGTTTTACCGATCTGAATGAACATAGATATGAGCCCTCAGTGATGTGTCTTATTGCGAGATCAGCTCTTCTCATCGGTGAAATGTCTACCGCTACATGATACACTATACCGCCGTAGACTATTCTAGTGGTCTCTTCTCTAGGAGCTGCATTCTCTATAGCCCTTACAAGCACTTGTAAGGGGTTATCTTTTGTTTTAATATGTATTAAATCGAATGCTGTCTTTACAATATTATATGCTAAATGTTTCTTCCCCGTATTCTTCATTTTTCTCATCATTTTATTGATTAGTCTTTCAACGATCGGTACTTCAGCCTTTCCAAACCTTCGATGTGCATGTCTACCTGCTGTATGCGGTACAATAACGGGCTTTAATGATATATACTTCTTTAGACTCGGATCAAGAACAACGACATCCCTGTAGCTCCATTTACCAAAAAGTTTTAGCTCATTCAGACTAGCCATTACTTCAGACAGTGATATTGCTGACTCTTGAGCTGCATCCATAACTATCTACCTCAAAGGTTTCTGCTTCTTACCCTTAAGAAGTTCAGTTAAAGCCACGCCATTTACTGCCATAACCTTGAATTTCACACCCGGTATGTCACCCATCGACTTACCTCTACTTCCCCCAATACCAACTACTAAAACTTCATCATGTTCATCTATAAAGTTTAATCCACCATCGTACGGCACGAACGCTGTTATAACCTTACCATTTTTTACTAGTTGCACCCTTACGCACTTTCTTACGCCGGCATTTGGTTGCCTCGCTTCAACACCTACCTTCTCGAGAACTATCCCTCTGGCCATTGGTGCTCCTTCCAGTGGATTGAACTTCTCTCTTAATTTGAGCTGTCTTATCCTATAATCTCTCTGACTCCATCTAAACTTTAGCCTTTTGACTGTAAGTTTACGTGCTGCAAATAGTCCTGAAGGCGCTTTCTTACCGGGCATCGCCAACCTCCTCCATAGCTGTAAGCAGCTTTCCTGCACAGCTTTTGTTTAAAATGCATCCGCATTTTAAGCTTTTCATTAAGATTAGACTATAACTACATTGTCTATAAGGTAGTACCTTCTTAGAAGAAGCCTAGCCTTTGCAACATTGTGTCCATTCTTTCCTATAGCAATACCCTTATCCTTTGAATCTACATAAACGTAAACTGTCTTCCTTTCATTACCCTCAATTAGATGCACCCTGTAGACTCTCGCCGGCATGAAGATGTTTTTAACAAAACTCTCTAGATTATCACCCCACCCTACAATTTCAATCTCTTTATTAATCAACCTATTTAAGTACTTCGTGTTGATGCCCCTTTTACCTATCGCTTGACCTATTTTATCACTATCAACTATAAATATCACTACGCCCAACTCATCCATTATTATGCAATCCTTAGGCGTAACTCCTGTAATATCTTGGAATAGTGTCATGTACCTCATCTCCTCCATAGTAAGCTTTACATTTAACTGCGGCCTTATCTCTGTGGCTCTTGAAGCCATTCAAATGTCACCTCAATAAGTTTTGGCATACTTAATTAATATATCAATTGACACTTGACCTGGATCCACAATACCCATTAAAGTCACTGCAAATGGTTTGCCAATTAGTGTCCCCAAATCTTTATTACTTCCTGGAAACTCTATAATCGGTATACTAGAGAGTTTTGCATAGTATGCTACATCTTTTCTAATGCTTTCTGGAGCATTAGATGCCATCACAATGAATTTCAGTTGACCCAACTTAGCTTTCTTTATAGTATTGTTAAATCCCACTATTATTTTTCCCGATCTTGCTACGTATCTCAATATTGTATCTAATGACTGGACTGATATACGATACCACCTTTTCTACATTTTTTATTAACCTATATATGGATTGTAAACAAGTTTTACTTTGGCCGTACCAACAGGTATGTAGCTTCCAATTATAACGTTTTCTGCTACGCCTCTTAATAGGTCTGTATCACCATGAACGGCCGCGTCAATAAGCTGTTTAACGGTCACTTCAAAGGCTGCTTTAGCTAAAACACTATCCTTCGACCCTGCAACACCGTGTCTTCCTATAGGCTTTACGGTGCCTGTTCTTGTCATCATGTCAGCAACCAGCATAACGTGTCTTATGTTGACGTCTAGTCCTTGCTCCTCTAATACGTTAATCATCTCCTCTACTAATAAGGCTCTCGCTGCTTCTATTCCTAAGACCTCTTCAACCTCCTTAATATTGTTTGTCCTTATGCGCCTGTAATCTACACCTTCAACATCCATTAATTCCATTAGATTGCTCCCTTCACATACAAGTACGTATTCTTCACCCCTTCTCTGAATAACTACCTTATTTATCCCCTTAACCCCCTTTATCTTAATATTGAGTATCTTATCTCTCACGTTCTCGATTTTAATTGGATCCAGAGGCTCTTCAAACTGTATTATAACTTCATTTGGGTTTTCATCATTAAGAGAAATGTTTACCTTCTTTAGGTGCCTCTGCAGTGATTTGACCACATCATCCACCGTAACACCCTTATCGCTAAGCATTGATGGATCTAGCGTCAGTATTATTGTATTGTTGAAAAGATCTACATCGACCTTTAGGGCAACATTGACTACCCTTGTGAGTTCTATTTTTCTAGCAATTTCAATGGCTCTCTCCCTGTTATTGTATTCAGTTAGTAAATATATATATGTTAAAGGTGTTGATGGTGCCTTCTTAGCATCTACAAGTTCTATGAGTCTGGGTAAGCCTAGTGTCACGTTTAGCTCTCTTACACCAGCATAGTGGAACGTTCTTAGTGTCATTTGGGTGCTAGGCTCTCCTATACTCTGTGCCGCGATAATGCCTACAGCTTCTCCTGGATCAATGGTGTTGTTCTCTATTTCCTCCCTAATAATTTTTAGTATGTGCTTAGCTCTTTCCTGGTCGATACTATACTTTGCAAACGTTGTTTTGATGTCCTCGACAATTCTCCTTGGAATTAGACCCGATAGCTCTGATTCTATAATCTCATTTATGGTGTTATTGACTCTCTCTACCTCCTCCATCCAATCACCTTGTCTACAATTCTGTCAACATTAACGATAGTTGTAGATGAGGTCTTCGATGGATCTGCACCATCTTCACCATAGATGAACTGTATTATTGAGCCTGTGGAATCCCTAACAGTGTAGTCGTACTCGACGTAGAGGTCTTGGAGTGCATTTATAAGCCTACGCTGCATATAGCCGCTCTGCGACGTTCTGACAGCAGTGTCTACCAATCCTTCTCTACCACCAGCTGCATGCATGAACATCTCCGCAACGGATAAGCCATCAAAGAAGCTGTTTACAACAAAGCCTCTAGCTATCGGTCCAAGATCGTTTTCCTTAAAGTGTGGAAGTGCTCTACCCATATAGCCACGCCATATTCGCTCCCCTCGAACTGTCATTTGCCCAAGTGTTGCCGCCATTTGCGTGAGATTTAGTACATTCCCTCTCGCACCAGTGCGCGCCATTATAAAAGCATGGTTAAACGGATTTAGGTTGCTTACCGCCTCTTCACCAGCTCTATCCCTAGCTTCCGCTAGCACTTCCAGAATTTTTATCTCAAGACTCTCCTCAAGCGATCTTCCAGGGACAACCTCTAGAGATCCTTCAACATACCGTTTAATGAGTTCTTGAACTCTCCTAAACGCATTGTTTAAAAGCCCATGTATATTTGCCTTAGTGTTCGTATCTATTTTCACATCGTCTAGCTTAAGTGTAAAGCCCCTCTTCTCTAAGATCTTTATAAAAATTCTGAATACATGATCCATAAACTTAGCTGCAAATTCGACGCCATATTCTTTAGCTAACCAATAGAGTAGACTATCCTGTTGCTCTGCCCCAATGACCTTTTTATCAATTACACCTAAAAGTAGTTTTCCTCTTCTTACTAGAACGAAGGAGTCCCAGAAGCATTCGACGTCCTCACATTTCAGAGGCCCTGATGATATGTTTGCCCTACCTTGATAGTCGAAATCCTCTGGTAGCAGCATGCTTACTATCTGCTTTCCTGTCCATAATCTCTTTGGCGATAGTATTGCCGGTTCTAAAGGTTCTTTAACTATATTACCACTTGCAAGAAGTTCCATTACCTCTTCTCTTGTAAGAAGTGTTGACTTTATGGTTAGCATATACGCTCCACTAATATAATCCTGTATACCTCCTATTATTATACCTCCATATCTAGGTGTGAGTATATTATAGTGTACTCTTAAAAGATATCTTGCTTCCGCTCTTGCTTCCTCTGTCTGTGGTACATGCAGATTCATTTCATCTCCATCGAAGTCTGCATTGTACGGAGGGCATACTGCTAGGTGGAGTCTAAAAGTTCTACCAGGTAGAACCTTAACTACATGGCCCATCATGGACATTCTATGCAGTGATGGCTGCCTATTGAATATCACTATATCACCGTCCTTTAGATGCCTCTCAACTATATATCCAGGAGCCAGCGACTCAGCAATGCTTTTTCTATCCTTAACGTATCTTAAATCGATTCTCCTACCATCAGGTGTAACGATATAATTTGCACCTGGCCATTTTTCGGGCCCATTAAGGATGTGCCTTCTAAGCTCATCTATATTTAGCTCAGTGACTCTCTCAGGAACCGTAAGGGTCTTTGCAACATCTATAGGTACACCAACTTCATTTACACTGAGATGAGGATCGGGACTTATTACAGTCCTAGCTGAATAATCGACCCTTTTCCCAGATAAATTGCCTCTGAACCTTCCCTCTTTACCCTTAAGCCTTTGTACAAGCGTTTTTAAAGGTCTTCCCGATCTATGCTTAGCTGGTGGAAGTCCTGGAACCTCGTTATCGAGATACGTAGTTACATGATACTGGAGAAGCTCCCAGAGATCGTCAATTATTATCTGTGGAGCACCACTTGCTATATGCTCTCTCAACCTCTCATTAGTTCTTATTATATCAACGAGCTTGTGGGTCAAATCGTCCTCAGATCTTATACCAGTTTCTATCAAAATAGAAGGTCTTATAGATGTGGGCGGAACTGGTAGAACTGTAAGGGTCATCCATTCTGGGCGAGCATCCTTTGAATCGTATCCTAGTACTTCTAAGTCTTCATTTGGTATTCGCTCTAGGCGGCTTCGTATAATTAGTGGATTTAATCTTATCATTGTTTTTTTCTCTTCGTAGTGCTCAACAAACGTTGTTGGTTTCTCTAGTTTTATCCTTGGCTGCTCAGCTTCACAGTGGGGACATTTAGATGCTTTTATGGCCTGCCTCTTAACGTATTCTGAGAATCTTCTTGCGAGATAAGGATATCTCTCCTTAAGCCTTCTCAGATACTTTGTGTACCGCTCTATGTCTTGTGAAGGTATCTTAATACGTCCACATTTGCTACACGTAGCTCTCAGCAATTCATATATGTTCTTCACGAAGAGAACATTTACAACTGGTAGAGCTAGTTCTATGTGTCCAAAGTGACCTGGGCAAGCCCTTATTGAATTCCCGCATATGGGACAAGTTTGGCCTGGTTCTATAGCTCCGAGCTTTGGATCCATAACAGAGCCGCTTATTGGTGTACCATCTTCGTCATAGGTCTCTGGCGATGTGATTTGAACAACTGAAATTTTCCTTATTTCATCTGGTGAAAGAATGCCAAACTTTATTGTTGAAATAATTTTTTCCTCCACAGTTATCGTACATCCCCCGTTTATCCAATGAAATATTTATATTTATCTGACAAAATTAACCTTGGCTTTATACCCATACTCATCAGCTCCTGAATTAGCAACTTAAATGCGTATGGAACCGTAATTGAGTTTATCATACCCTTGTCACCGTGAATTGGACACTCATATACCTCCTTCTTCTTATTATACCAGCCAATGAATCCGCATAGTTCACACACATGCACCACAGCCCTATCCGAACTTTCAAGCATCCTCTCCTTAAGCAAGGCCGAGGCGCCGTGTCCTATGATGGCATCCCTCTCCATTTCACCGAACCTTAACCCTCCTTCCCTGGCCCTACCTTCTGTAGGCTGTCGGGTTAGTAGTTGAACCGGCCCTTTCGACCTTGCATGGATCTTATCTGCCACCATGTGATGGAGTTTCTGGTAGTAGACTATACCTATAAATATCGGCTGTCCTATTAGCTCTCCTGTTCTACCATCATACATGGGCTCTGTCCCATCCATTGGATATCCGAGTATTAGGAGTTGCTTTTTCAGATCATCTATATTCTCCTCAAAAAATGGCGTTCCATCAACTGGTCTACCACGTAGTGCTGCAACCTTTCCAGCTACGCTCTCCATAAGCTGGCCTAATGTCATTCTAGATGGTAATGCATGTGGATTTATTATAGCATCTGGTGCTATACCATCAGTGGTATAGGGCATATCGTACTGCGGTATCAAAGCCCCTATGACACCCTTCTGTCCATGTCTAGAGGCAAACTTATCACCTATCTCTGGTATTCTCAAATCTCTAGCTCTAACTTTTATGAGCTTGTGCCCTTCAACAGTAGTTGTTATAAATATTGAATCTACCCAGCCAACCTCACCATGCCTAACAGTTATAGATGAATCTTTCCTTCTCTGTGCCAATATGCCATAACCTTTGTACTCCTCAACAAATCTTGGAGGGCTTGTCTTGCCTATTAATACCTCACCACCCTTAACAATAATTTCAGCCTTTACAATACCATCCTCGTCCAGCTTGGTATAGGCTTCCTTACCTCGATAGCCGAGAACCTTAGGGTCGGGAATTTCAATCCTATCTTCTTGTCCTCCTGCATACTTTAGCTCCTCTGTCGAGTATAGTCTAAAGAAGTTGGACCTCGCTAAACCTCTATCAACTGATGATCTATTCATTATTAATGCATCTTCCATGTTGTAGCCGGTATAGCTCATAACGGCTACAACCATGTTTTGACCAGACGGTCTATCATTATAACCTATTACCGATAGTGACCTTGTCTGAACTAAGGGTATCTGAGGATAGTGTAGCAAATGTGCTCTTGTATCTACCCTTAGTAATAAGTTGGCCATGTAGAATCCGAGTGCCTGCTTAACCATGGCAGACTGGTAGGCGTTTCTTGGTGATTGATTGTGTTCGGCATAAGGTATTGTTGAAGCTGCGACCCCCATTATTGTTGGGGGCCATATTTCAACATGCGTTGTTTCAGCTGTGATCTCCTCGGGATGTGTGGCTATTAGGGTATTCTCCTCCTCTTCCGCATCCAGGAGCTCTATAATTCCTAGCTTAAGTAGTTCCTCAAAGGATAGACTTCCTTCTCTAAGCTTAGTTATATGCTCCTTAGAAATCTTTAATCTACCGTTTTCGCATACCAATAATGGACGAAGTATCCTACCCTGATCACAGTTGATGTTAACCTCATTAATATGTTGAGTTTTATAGTGCGCCACACTAATTTCATAGTGCAATCTTGAATTCCTTCTCATGCTTCTCATTTCATAAACAAGCCTCTCTGGTTCTGGATGATATCCTATAAGTGTGCCATTTAGATACACCTTTCCCCAACCCTTCATAGATTCAAAACTTAGTTCACCTCCTCTAAGTTTAGTGAACACCTCTACTATTCTAATCACTCCAGTGCTATAGAGTAGGGCTTCTACAGCTTTCTCATCCAAACCTACGGATATTGTAGACATTAGAGCGAGATTCTTTACAAGACCGCAGTTCGGCCCCTCAGGTGTTTCAAATGGACAAAGCCTGCCAAATTGTGTTCCATGTAGATCTCTTGCCTCAAAGTGTGGCTGACTCCTACTCAGCGGTGATATTACGCGCCTCATATGACTTATTGATGAAAGCCAGTTTGTGCGATCAAGTATCTGAGAAACCCCCGTCCTTCCACCTATCCATGTGCCCGTGGCCATCGCATGCTTTATTCTTTCCGTTATTATATCGCTTCTGACATACAATGCTATGTTAAATCTTCTCTCTCTCAACTTTGCACGTTCCAACTGGTATCGCAGATCCCTTATAAATGTTTTAAATGTAACTCTGAATAGTAATGCCAGCATGTCTCCCGCTAATTTAATCCTTTTATTAGCATAGTGATCCTTATCATCCACAGGTCTGCGTCCAAGCGTAAACTCAATAAGTTTACAGGCCATTTGACCTAAGAACAGCGCTTTTCTAATTCTATCCTCAGGTTTCGTGCCTATATGCGGTAAGAGATACCGGTCCAGAACAAATTTTGCTCTCTCAATTCTACTCTCTCTCGATTGTCCAATGGCAATTCTTGAACCTATATAGTCGAGTCCATCTTCTACAGTGGCTATATCACCAGACTGGATAAAGGATGCAAAGAGCTCCCTCTGTATCTCAGGATCAGGAGATACTGCTAATGCTATATCGATGTCCCTTTCGAGACCGAGAGCCCTCATAAGAATTACAAACGGTATTTTGCCAGGAATAGCTGGAAAAGATATGTGAAGCGTGCCATCTCTATGTCTATCTAGCATTATTGGAACTCTGTACCCTATTGTCGATGACACTACCTTTGCGGTATGTGTAACATTTAGCCCCTCTTGACCATAGTCAACAATAACCCTATTTGGCGCAAGATCTTCCTGTGCTACTATTATCCTTTCAGTTCCATCTATGATGAAGTAACCCCCTGGATCTCTCGGATCTTCACCAATCTTTATAAGCTCTTCAGTACTCATACTAGAGAGAGGATCCTTATTAGATTTAACCATCAGCGGTATCTCTCCAATATACACCTCTATGGGGGTTCCCGGTATTTCATTTTCGTAAGGAAGGAGCGTTATATATACTGGTACGGAGTATGTAAGATCCCTGTGCCTACACTCCATAGGCGTTATATATCTATTTATACTCCCATCTACCTCCCTAACTTGGGGTTCACCTATTCTGTACCCTTTTATGACAACCTTAAAGCCAGGTATTGATGTTTCTATAACTGGCTCTTCTAGTATTATATCCCCTAGTATCTTTGAAATAAAGTTATTGTATGACTCTATATGATGTTTTGTTATCCCTTTCTCTCTAATAAATAGCTCAATTATAGCCCATCTTTCATCCGCAGAGAGTATCTTAGACTCAAAATGTGCTGAAGGTATGGATCCCAAAGACGAGTGTACCTGTTTTCTATCCGATATTGAGATGCTGCTCACACCGTTCACCCTGGAACAACGTATCTATATGCTATGACCTCTCCCCCCGTTGGACTTTTCCTAATTATCTTCACTATATCACCTGGCTTCGCTCCAATAGCTCTAGCCACAGGATCGCTAGCCCTTAGCCACGGAAGCTGTTCTGGTTTAATGCCGTACTGCTTAAGAATTTTTATGCCCTCATTAATGTCTACTATAACATGTTTAGGTACAAGTTCGTGCTCTAGTATCTTCATATCTGTGGAGGAATCCCTCTTTTTTAACACCATTAAACACACCAATCGCTCTTCAGAGTATTAAACAGCTTCCTAAACAAGCCTAATGAAGTAAAGCACTTATAAGCTCATTTTCTCGATTACAGCAACATAACTTCATAAAACCTTTTAAATGCATGATAGATAGCAGAAATCAAGCATAGTGTGGGCCCGTAGCTCAGCCCGGTAGAGCGGCGGGCTCTTAACCCGTAGACCAAAACGCTGGGCGGAGGTCCCGGGT
>JANXEL010000013.1 GCA_025058535.1 Ignisphaera sp.
TTTTATAGTGAAGAACTTTCAAGTAAAACAATTGAGGGTGAAGAGATTGGATTCTGAAATACAGATAGCTATGTACGTAGCAGTCATACTTTCATTATATTTAAACATAGCTATCTGTATATATGGAGTGATATCCAAGCCAAACTTAGTAAAGAAGTTAATTTCCTTTACGATACTTCAAGACTCTATTAATGCATTTCTAATACTCATGGGGTATAGGCTGTGGAGGCCAGGTGTAATACTACAGCCACCTGTGCTTCTAGACTGGAACCCCACATCAGAAGCTTTAAAACAATTTCTAGAGAGGGCTGTTGACCCGCTGCCACAAGCACTCGTTCTAACAGCTATCGTTATAGGATTAGCTGTAAACATCTTTCTAATCACGGTCATACTATACACATATAGGCATTTCGGTACAGTTGATATGAATGAGATAGGAAGATTAAAGAGGGCAGTCATAGTTGAAGAGACTGCTTAGAGCATTTTCAATAATACTATTTTCCTTCCTACTGTACTTGGTATACTCTGGCTCAATGAGATTATATGACATAGTTACGGGGATTGCCGTTTCCTTAGCTATAGGGATTATAATGGCACCTATAGTCGTTGAAAATTGGAGAAAGTCGCTAGATATCTACAGACTTCTTTACCTAATTAAGTATATCATAGTGTACTTCTTTATATATGAGGTCAAGTCACACCTAAATGTTATAAAATTAGGTTTAAGCCCTTCTATGCCCATAAGACCTGGTGTTGTTAGAGTACCTATATGCTCTAAAAGTGGATACGCTTTAACACTATTATCACTATCTATAACAAATACCCCTGGTACAGTCGTGGTTGATATCGATGAGGACAAAAGTACGCTGTATGTTAATTGGATCTACGTGACAACAGTTGAGTCTGAAAAGGTGTATAGAGAGGTTGTGGGAGAGTTTGATGTGTATGCGAAAAAAATTTTTGATTAGGTGGGGACAGTGATATTGCATGAAGTGGCTTTAGTTCCATTACTACTTGCACTAGCAGCTTTTGCCACACCAATTTTCACACTGTTTGTACGGAATAGATATTTCTATTCATCATATATGTTAATGGTAGCCATTATTGTCACAATCTTCTCCTACAAAACGCTAAAGACCGTTATGGGAGGTCATATAGTGGTTTATACATTTGGTGGATGGCCACCGCCTTTGGGTATAGCATACACTGTAGACTTCATGAATGGCATTCTAGGACTTTTAGCATCTGTTTTATTTCTAAAAATTTCCATCTACAGCTTTTGGTACTATGGAAGGTCTGTAGGGTATGAATGGCTCACAACCTTAGTACTGCTACTCATGGCTGGAGTTACAGGATGTGTATATACAGGTGATATATTCAACTTCTTCGTTATGCTTGAGATACTGTGTATATCCTCCTACGCCCTTGTAGCATTCTTCAAAAGGAGAAAATGGGCAATAGAGGCATCCATTAGCTACGCATTTATAGGAGCAATTGCAACAACGTTCTTCTTGTTTGGGGTTTCATTCATATATGCTGCTTATGGTACGCTAAACATAGCTGATATAGCAGCAAAAGCTCAAAGCATAGCCTCAACTGTATTGCATTTATGGAGCGGCTTATGTGTTGGTGATACATGTTTTGGAAATATAGCACTAGCATCTGCAGTATCGATAGCCCTAATGCTATGGGCACTAACTTTTGAAGCAGGGATTTTTCCAAATAACTACTGGCTGCCAAGCGCCTACACTGAAGCACCCACACCAGCCTCTGCATTATTTGCCGGTATAGTTGATAAGGTTGGTACCTACGGTATACTGAGGATAATGTTAACAATGTTTTCTAGCAGTTCAATACTTATGTTTAAAACTCTTGGAGTACCTTTCAGGGATTTAGTGCTACTAATTTTAAGCATCCTCGGCATGGTCTCAGGCTACATTGGTTCACTCATAATGGTTATTCAGAGGGATGTAAAGCGATTCCTATCCTACAGCACTATAAGTCATATAGGCCTGCTATTCATACCATTCATAGGATTTGCCTCAGGCTATTCTGAGGAAACTATGGCCAAGACCCTTGCAGCAATAATATTTCATAGTATTGTGCACGCCTTAAGCGAATCCATGCTGTTCATAGGATTTGGAACTCTAGCTACCATATCAGGAAGCAGAAAAATAGATGATATAAGGGGTTATGGAAGGCGGTACCCTGTAATAATTTCAGCCATTACTATAGGACTACTAAGCCTACTGGGGCTGGCCCCCCTTCCAGGGTTTTTTAGTAAATACATGCTATTCTTATCAATGATGGAGACCTCAGCATATATACAGGCAATATCTATAATAGTAATTTCTGGAATATCAGCCATAGGCTACTTTAGAATAGTATACCTACTGATTCTACCAAGACCGGAAAGCTCGCATGAGGGGCATAGAATTTTCTTACCGACAGTACTATGTACTATTGTTGCATTAATTCTTTTAACACTTGGAGTGATATACACAGTATATGACATATATGGTATGTTGGTTGAGGGTAGTAGAATGGTTGTATCTAGTAGCGGTATTAGAGAGTATATAGTAGCCGTGGACACAGCTGCAATAAGAGTAACTAGTAGAGGTGGTAGGTAATGAATATACTGTACTACGCATCTATAGTCATGGTAATATTTGTATTAATAGGTAGCAGATTTAGGAATAGAATAATAAAGGGCATTGGATATACGACCCTTATAGCAATACCGCTATATTCGATGGTTATGGGAGGTCCATGGGATTTCATATCATCAATGCTGGCGATCTTAGCTGCGATAGTGGGATTCGCATCATCAATGTATACAAACGGTTATGAGGACCTTAAATATGGTGGAGGATATTTGCATATACTTATAGACTTATTTGCAGTAGCAGTCTACACCACATTTATTTCAATTAATACAATAGTATTTATAGTATGCTGGTTAATAGCAGAAATAATAGGATTCTTCACTATAGTTTATGAAGTTGAGAGAAGAACACTTACAGCTGGATTAAGGTATATAGCCATATCCATGATACCTTCAGACATGGCACTCATGACACTTCTAGCATCTCTATCTATGAAAATGACAGTTACAGAGGCGCTATCTGCTTCAATAAGTGATGTAGGTCATTTGTTGATTGGTCTACCTCCAGCACTGTACACAATAATGATACTGGGATTCATAGCTAAGGCTGCAGTAATACCACTTCACTTTTGGCTTCCAGATGCACACTCACTTGCTCCAGCCCCTGCATCAGCAATACTCTCTGGCATCATGGTTAAAATGGGCATTTATGGCGTCCTCAGAGTATTGCCATCAATAGACACTGCATTTACTTCAACTGCATTTCTATTCTTCGGTGTTATAACAAGCATTTACGGAGGTTTCTTAGCACTGGCGCAAAGTGATATTAAGAGAATACTCGCATATAGTACAATTGAACACACAGGGCTCATAATAACCACACTAATGTTGTACAGGTTGTACAACCTTACAATATTTCTAGAAGCTGCCCTAGTCACAATATGCTCACATGCACTATACAAGGCAGCATTGTTTCTAAATTCAGGTTCCATAGAGGTTTATTCGCATACAAGAGATATATCAAGACTAGGCTATCTAGCTAGGAAGATACCCGCTGAGGCTCTTTCAGCACTAATTTCTATCCTATCTTTGATAGGAGTACCCCCAACAATAGGATTTATAGCAAAACTATTCCTTCTCACGGCATTGATATACCATTTAATCATAAACCCGGTTCTGGGAACGGTTCTAATAGCTCTAATATCGATTGCAATAGCTTTAGCGGCAATATACAGTATTAAGTACGCTACAGTATACTGGGGTACATGGCGTGGTAGCAGCACGGAGTCTAAAGAAATTGACGTAAGTATAGAACTTTCAAAGAGGTTGACTATTTGGGAGTACATACCTGCATGGCTGGGAATTGCCGGAACCCCTCCGATCATGATTGCCATACTGGGGACAGAAGTCCTAAAAATTGAGCTTCTAGCACCCCTACTCTTAGCTATGACACTATTCCTAGCACTTACCTACTATGTGTACATGCGCTTGAGGGCAGCTTCGAGAGATGTTCAATGGCTTGGAGGTGCGTTGCCGTGAGCTATTCAATAGGATCAGTAGTTCAGCGCCTCGTTGAGCGTCTTCAGCGGCGAGTGGAGTACACACTTATCTTTAGTAAAGGACTTTACAGCTTATTAGTGAGCAAAATAATTGTGGTTCACAGTTTTATTGCAAGGGAGGATGTTATCGTAAGATCGCTGAAATCTATTGCACTGTATATTCTAAGGCTGCAGTGTGTTTTGGAAGATGCTCTATCGGCTACATCAATTTTATTTGAACTCTTTGCTTCAATCTCAATAATACTCATAGTGGTGCTGGTATGGCATTGATAGAGACCGTGGCGGCCGTAATTATCTCGCTGTTTCTATATATACTCCTTCCTCCTCTTCTTGATGGAATTGAGAGAAAGATCAGAGCTAAGATACAGGCTCGCTATGGACCACCAACAGTGCTTCAGACCTGGTATGATATACTGAAGCTCGCCTCCAAAGAGCTTAAGATACCTTTTACATTAAAATACGGTGCATTTCTACTTATCCTCGCCTTTTCACTTACTATCGTGACACTATATCTGCTGACCTATATTCTAGTATCATTTGATATCTATATACTTACGCTAGTCATTGTATTGATAATCTCTGCGCACAGTCTTTTAGTATTTATGAGCACGCTGTCATCAAACCCATTTTCAATAATCGGTATTTTTAGGGGTTTAGCGATAGATGTAGTGAATGAAATGGGGTTTATAGTATCGATACCTCTATACTACCTATCTGTAAAGACCTTCGACTCATCAATAAAATCCTTTCTACTTCTATCACTCTCACTACTACTTGCTCTCATGGTATCATATGTGGGTAGCAAGAGGCTTCCATACGACCTACATGAAGCTGAGCCAGAGTTGGCCTCGGGCTCAATAATAGAATTCTCAGGGCCTATGCTAGCCCTCTATATTTATCTTCATCTTATTGATAGATATGCTATGGTTGCCTTACCCATAGCTATAGGGGTAAGTACAGGTCTGTCGCTGTTGCCATACATATCACTCATTCTTACACACATCATTGCAATATTTGTGTATATTCTTTTTGGTGCTATCGCAGTTCTTTTGGGACGGTCTAGAATTGATATAGCTGTCAAAACGCTCATGCTTATATATTCAATAATCATTACAGTATGGATAGCGGTGAAATTAGTGTGAACAACGCTGCAGCAGACCCTGCGCTGTTCTCTACGGAAACAGTTAGAGAGGTTGTGTCAAAGATTATTGAGTTTAAGGAGAGAATATTTGGTATAGATCAGAAGAATGGTGTTGTAAAGATTAGAATCCACAGAGATGTGCTTCCATACATTGCACAGAGGCTAGCTATTATGGGGGACATATATTTAAGAACGATGGTGGCATCCGATGAAAGGAGTTTAGAAGGCGTATACAAGCTGTACTATGTATTTGGAGTCGATAGAGAACACACAAATATAGTTCTTGAGGTAGCGTTACCCCAAGAAGAGCCGAGAGTATCGACGATCGTTGATATTAATAGAGCTTCTGATTGGTATGAGCTTGAAGCGCATGATATGTTCGGCATAGAATTTCTAGATAGGAAGCTGTACAGATTCGTGCTTCCTGGTGATTGGCCTGAAGGAGTGCACCCTCTTAGAAAGGAGTACAGTGTGCCTGATCTCATGAAGCTGTATAGACCTAAGGCAATTGAGTATGCAAAGGAGATAGGAGCAGAGAGTATTGTAACCATACCGATAGGACCGTACCATCCAGCTCTTCACGAACCAGAGTTTTTTGAACTTTATATTAGGGGAGAAAAAATAATTGATACCAGATACGTTGGATTCATGGTTCACAGAGGCATTGAAAAGCTTGGAGAAAATATGAAATATGATCAAGTTCCATTTCTTGCCGAGAGAATATGTGGAATATGTGGATTCGTTCACTCTACATCATACTGCCAGGCGGTTGAAAATGCCCTGGATATATATGTGCCTGAGAGAGCGTCATTCATAAGATCTATAATACTAGAGATTGAAAGGATACACAGCCATTTGCTGTGGATTGGGGTCGCTCTACATCTATTGGGTTACGATACGGGCTTCATGCACTCTTGGAGAATTAGGGAGCAGATCATGCTACTTGCAGAGCTTTTAACAGGTAGTAGAAAAACCTATGGAATAAATGTAGTGGGCGGCGTGAGAAGGGATATAGATAGTGACAAGATTAAAAAGGCCATTGATGTGTTAAAACATGTTGAGGATGAGTTCAGGAAGCTAATAGAGATATCGGTAAATGTGCCCCAGGTTATCGCAAGACTTAGAGGGACGGGTATATTACCTCTTGGAGAAGCCAAGGCCCTCTCTCTAGTAGGTCCAACTGCGAGGGGATCAGGGCTTAATAGAGATGTTAGGAGGGACTATCCTTATGCTGCCTATAAGTATGTGAGTTTTAGAGTTCCAGTATATAACGAAGGGGACAACCTTGCTAGAACACTAGTTAGGGTGGATGAAGTCTTTGAAAGCATAAATATGCTATATCAGCTGTTTGACAAAGTTCCTCCTGGGGATGTAAGGGCTGAATCCTGGTCTGTAGAAGCATACAGATTAGGTATAGGGTCTGTCGAAGCTCCTAGGGGTGAGGTTATCCATGTAGTTGTAACCGGAGAGTACTCACCTTATAGATGGAGAGTTAGAGCACCAACTTATCAAAATCTACCAGCTGTTCCAATAATGCTTAAGGACGCAGATCTAGCAGATGTGCCTTTGACAATAGCAAGTATTGATCCTTGCTTCTCCTGCACCGACAGGGCGATTGTTGTAAATATAGGCAGTGGAACCATCAAGGCAATCCCTATGGAGGTCCTTTCATTAAAAGGTTCTAAGGCCATAGGGTGAAGTTCTACGGTTAAATTCTTAAAGATAATCCCCCTAGCAGCAAAGACGGGCACTGTCACCATAAGATATCCATACCAAGGACCGCTAATAACAGACTCGTTCCGTGGGGCTATAGAAATCGATTCAAATAAATGTGTAGGATGTGGTGCATGCACACGTATATGTCCTCCCAAGGCTCTCATGTTAACAACTGAGGGTAATACCATGACTTTAAAGTACTTTGTTGGAAGATGCATATTTTGCGGCATGTGTGCTGATACATGTCCGGAGAAAGCAATTAGAATAACAAAAGAGTTTGAGCTGGCTACTGGTAACATATTTGATCTCTACACAGATATAGAGCATGAAATTAAGGCATGCTCTATGTGTGGAAAAACCTTCATCTCTAAAAAGCTCAGCAATAAGATTGCGCTAAAAGTGCCTGATATGCCGCAGGAAACAATGGATCTATGCCCTGATTGCAGAAGGAAAGAAACTTTAAAGAGATTTATGGGTGTTCCAGAATAATGACTCAGCCACTTAGTGAGGAAACTAATTCTAAAGGTGTAGATTTGAAGAAAACCCTATCGAGAATTAAAAGAAGTGTATGGGTATTCCACATTAATACAGGAAGCTGTAATGGTTGTGACATAGAAATATTAGATGTATTAACTCCCTACTTTGATGTGGAGAGATTTGGAATAAAACTTGTAGCTAGTCCTAGGCATGCAGATCTAGCACTTCTAACAGGACCTATAACGATAAAAACCTTTTCAAAGGTCTACAGGGCTCTTAGTGCAATGCCTAGACCAAGATTTGTGCTGGCTATAGGCTCATGCGCTGTTGGTGGCAATATATGGTTTGAATCATACTCGACAATAGGTGGTTTTCCGAAGGCTCTTGAAATGTTCAGCGAAATGGGTTTAGAGATAGATGGTGTAATTTACGTCCCTGGCTGTCCAGCAAGACCAGAGGCCATAATATATGGAGCAGCAACACTACTTGGTCTGCAAAAACCTAAAACAGTGTATAGAAGGTTTAAGGCATGAGGGTAAAGATATCTGTATGTAGCAGATACCCCTATAGAGATCCACCTATACCACGATCGAGACACATCACTCCGATGATAAGCTTGTGCCGTGAAATGTCTATAGTAACGGTTGATGAACATACACTACCTAATTATGTTGCAGACCTCATTACCAGACTTGGTTATATAGATATCTCTGATGCCGAAAAGGCTAAAGATCTTTTTGGAATAGAGCTTTCAGAAGATCAATATTTAAAGATAACTCTACTAGGTAGGTAAGGGGAATGAAGTTTGCATTTATGTGTAGAGAACCAGGTGGTAAGAGGGGTAGTATAGCTATTATAGGATCAGGAGCTGCAGGTCTTGCTGCCGCCGGCTATCTTGCTTGCCAGGGATACGAGGTTAACATATATGAGAAACTACCCTATGCAGGTGGAGCGATGATGTTTGCTATACCCACGTATAAAATTCCTCCAGATAGTGTTATAGAGGGTGTAGAGGACCTGAGGGACAGATTTTCAGTTAAATTCTTTTTTAAAACAAAGGTATTCAGATCTGGACAGAATAGAGGTGATCTAGGTGATGATTTTGTTGATAGAGTAGAATCGCTAGAGAGGGTTGTAGAGGAGCACGATGCTGTTCTAATAGCTACTGGTGCCTGGCACCCAACCACTGTTGTTAGAAATGTTAGAAATGTTGCTACGGTATTCGAATACCTCTATCTCTGGCGTCTACGTGATGAGGGATTATCACCTAATCTAATACCTAAAGGTAGGAAGGTAGTAATTATCGGTGCGGATCTACCTGTTTTTGAAGCAGCTAGAAGAATGCTTGATTACGGTTCTGAAGAGATATACATACTGTACAGCAGTAATGTTAGAGAAACTCCTACGAGTCTACACTGGATGCAGCATCTTTCTAGAGAGGGCGTGAAATTCATACAGTATACAGATATTAAAAGGATTATAGTGGAGCACGATACTGCCAAAGCTCTAGAGTACACGGAATTTGACTATAAGAAGTCTCAGTACATCACCAGAGTAATAGACGCCAACTTGATTATGGTTTCACTAGGTTCTAGATCCACACCACCAGCATTAGAAAGCTCTACGGATATCGGTATTGATGATACTGGTAAAATTATCATTGATGGACAGTACCGTACTAAGCTAGAAAAAGTTTATGCTTCTGGTAGTGTCGTGCTGGGCTTAATATACAGGCTGGGGACATCATTTAGAGATGGAATGAATGCAGCTAAGTATATCGATATACACCTCTCTAGAAAGAGATTTCTGTAGGTGAGTAGGATGGATGGGGCAAAAACCTCGTCAACAGACATCACAATGAGCTTCAGAAGGCTTATAGACTACGATAGGTGTATAGGTTGTGGAGTATGTGAGGAGGTGTGCAGCTTCCTTCATGAAGGAAGACCCCGTATATTTCTCTATAGAATTACCGGTGGAATAGATAGGCCAATATCCTGTTTTCACTGCGCTAAAGCACCGTGTGTTGCAGTATGTCCTACAAATGCCTTAAGCTACGATGGTCAGGGAGCAGTTACAGTCTCTATTACTAAATGCATCGGCTGCACATCCTGCATAGCGGCATGTCCATTTGGAATACCCGAGCTCCTGCCAATAGGTCACATCGCTAAATGTGATCTTTGCAAAAAACTCAGAATAGAGAACTTAGAGCCTGGATGCATAGCCACATGCCCATCCAATGCAATTTTATGGGGATCTCCTGAGTCAATAGCAAAGGCAATGCGTGAAAAATCGCTGAAAAGAATTATAAAGGCATACAGCCTTCACATATAGTGGAAAGCATAGCACAGATATCTAGACCGACCGTCGTTCGAATTTAGTTTGAATCGTTTTTGTATTCCTCCTCCCTAATGGCTGCTTTAGATACCTCAAATACTATCTTTTCATAACCTCCTGTCCTCCTACCCTTGTAACCATATATTGCCAAGACATTCCCTCCCACGACATCCCATTCCTCATTACCAGAACCCATGTCAACCTCTATTATCCTTGAACCTGGAGGGAATACCCAGTACACTGCATAGTCGTACTCTGCTACCTCAGAGTCGTAGAAGTTTTCATATATATTCCTACCCATTTTCACTGAAGCTCTAAACCTTATCGTGAAGACTATATATGGTCTTCTCTTTGATTCTGTGAAACCGAGGTCTATCATAACCACTCGTGGGCGCACTCTAATGTTGTTAACTATAATTCTTTCCCGATCTAGAAATCCTTGCATATTTGCCCAGAGCCTCGCTATCTCATCATTAAAAAGTTTCTCATCTTTTGCTATAGTACTGTAGTACTCTAATGGATCGTAGTAGTGAAATACTAGATAGTACGCTATGTAATTTAGACTAACAAAGAATAGACCATATGCGTAAGTTGGCCTTACTTGTTTGCTTGCTTCTTCCAAGAATTTTGGGCTTGCCATAACTAACACACCAGTATTACCAATGTTGTATAGCTCTAACCGTATTTAATTTTTGACTTGCTATAAGTGGTGCATCATTCGTCTAAGTTGCTGATGCAGAGCTTAGTGAAATTGGGTTGTCATCGATACCTTAGTAGTTGATAGCCATGATGTTATGGCTAATCTAATACCAGTTAGAGCTGATTGGGAGTTAGTTTGATCTACAAGATCTAGGCTAATAGTACTGAAGGAATTATCAGTAATAGGTGTATATATTGTTAAAGAATAGAAAAATATTTTATGGAGCCTAATCCTATGTTACATCTACTGTACTCCAGCCGCTCTCCTCAAGTATCTTCTAGCTTCTTCCGCACTTTCAGGGCTCCCCGGTTTGCAGCAGAACCACCAGTCATAGCACTCATACTGTTTCACCCTTTCTACAGCTTCCTGCACAGTTCGTGCAGGTGGTACAATCACTTTATCTCCAACAAGTTCATTATTTGGCCAGTTTGCTGGTATGGCAGCCTTCAATTTATCGCTTGTCTGCATAGCTACGATCATTCTAAGAATTTCATCAATGTTTCTACCTAGTTCCTGCGGATAGTATAGTATGGCCCTTATTACACCATTAGGATCGATTATAAATACCGCCCTCACAGTGTGTGTAGCAGATTGTGCATGGAGCATTCCAAGCTTTGATGCTACCTCTCCTCTGGGATCAGCTATTATTGGAAATGGTATTTCCACCTTTAGCTTCTCCTTTATCCATTCAACCCATTTTATATGACTAAATGTGCTGTCAATGCTTAGACCTAGAAGTTCGGTGTCTAGTTTCTTAAAGTCTTCATACCTTTTTGCAAATGCTACGAACTCTGTTGTACATACAGGTGTGAAATCTGCTGGATGGCTGAATATCACAAGCCATTTACCTTTATAGTCATCTGGTAAGGTTCTTACTCCATGTGTGGTTTGGACGGGGATCTTTGGTAATTCTTCACCTATTAGCGGTATTGTACCAGTCACCACATTCACCAATTCTAACCATAAGATTAGAATAATTATAAATTTTACTATAATAAACTTTGTAAAATGTTTTAATTTTTATTCACTTCAATTATTTATTCTATATAAAAAATTAAAAATTTTAATCCATAACATAAATTAAATTACAACTATCACAAGAATACTGCTAACCATACTATTGCATTGGGAAATGTTGCAGTAGTAATTAATATCAGTGTCCACAATTTCTATAGTGAGACTACAGGAGATATACAGATGGGGACGCAATGAGGCTGTGCCAGGTTGAAAAGCTTGTTGTGTGTAAAGTCTTAGGTAGGGTTTCAAGATTTTCAGTACTGGTCAGGATTGGAGATAATAAGGAGTATGCCCATATAAACAATACTGGAAGGCTTAAAAATCTTCTAGCATATGGTAAGAATGGATTTTGCATTCCCATAGAAGGTCCTAAGCTTAGATACAGGCTCATAGCTATTGAGGACTATGAGTATGCCGCTGTAATCGACACACTCCTACAGGAGCGCGCATTTATTTATGCCGTACTCACCAACCTGATACCTTGGCTAGACAACGTCACGTCCTTTAAGCGTAACATTAGAATAGAAAATGAGGTCATTGATTACATGTTTAATAGAAACAGAGAGGAGATTCTAGTCGAGGTTAAGAGTGCAATCTTAAGAATAGATAAGAATCTTGCTGGATATCCAGATGCACCAACAGCAAGAGGTAGAAAACAGATAGAGTTACTTGGAAACCACTGTGCAAAAGGTGGCAAGGCTTACATTGTTTTTATAGCTGGTCTACCCTATGTTAAGGGTTTTAAGCTATATTGTGAAGCTGATAAGGAGATCGGCAATGCCATCTCCAATGCGAGGTCGATGGGCGTAAAATTTAAGTCGATATCAATGTTCCTCAATCCTTTAACAGAGCAAATTGTGCTAGACAATCCTGATCTTCCTACGCATCTTGACTGTTGAAATCTTAATTGAGAGTAACAATGACGCTATAAACCCTTCGTGTGCTCTGCACATAGTGCTAAATTTACTGAGAATCTGTTGCTTACAAAAATTAACGTAGCCCCTCTATAAATCATACAGTGAGCTCAAAACAGGGTAAGTGACAACTTTATAGATAGGGGAGGATAACCTTTTAATGGTGGGCACCAGCAGCATTCTGAGGAAAGATTTACACTCTTTAAGTCGGAGTTTGGAGAATTAGAGTTTATAGGGGATCTTCTGAGCAAAATTTATATTGCCTTTAAGTGCCTAGACTCTGTTGATTTGCTGTTATGCAGATCTATAGTGCGTGTAGAAAGTGGCGAGGGTGGAAGCTTTTTGGCTATTATAGGTGTCATGTTCATTGGATCTGTGAAAGGTGGCTGTATATTGGATGCCATAGCATGTAGCGGAGAAATGCTAAAAAGGGTTGGAATTGAGAGTGTTGATCTTATGGAAAGTAAGACTGTATATAAAAAGGCTGGGACTGGGGTGGTAAGATGGTGAAGATTGCTATCGTCGGTAAGGGAGGCGTAGGCAAGACAACGGTAGCTGCTGTACTGGCACGCCTGATTGGCAGAAGAGGGTATAGTGTTATCGCTATAGACGCTGATCCAAGTCTTAATCTTGCCCAGGCCCTTGGAATACCTAGAGAGGCTGCTGATGCAACTCCAGCACTTTTTGATGAGGAGAAGTTCATAAGATCTAGAACACTCCTACCTGGAGGAGCATATAGATTAAATCCCAAGGTTGATGATATTGTCGAGAGATTTGGTATAAAAGGCCCCGACAATGTCATCCTGCTCAAGCTAGGGGAGGTTAAGAAAGGCGGAACGAGATGTCTCTGCCCAGAGTATGCACTCTTGAGAGCACTATTGTCGCATCTCGTGTTGAGTAGAAAAGAGGTTGTGGTACTCGATATGGTTGCCGGGCTTGAGCCCATGAGTAGGGGTACGGCCAGGGGAGTCGACCACATGCTCTGTATTATCGAACCTAATTTGAAGGCAATTGATGTGGCAATACAGATAATGAAACTTGCAGGTGATATAGAGGTAGGGAGATTCTTCATAGCGGTAAATAAGGTACGCAGTAATGAAGATGTGGAATATGTTAAGAGGATTGTAGGAGGGGATAAAATTGCAGCAGTCATACCATATGATGAAAGCGTTATCGAGGCTGACAAGAGGGGGTTATCAGTATTGGATTACCATCCAGAGGCGCCCATAGTTACGGCTGTAGGGAATTTGGTGAAGGTATTCATAACATAAAAATTTATTTTGTATGCTATGTGTAGTAGATAAAACGCACAAAATTGGCTATTTGAAATAGATGATGTCGAGTGATAGTAGATGAGCATACCCCACAAGGAATTAAGGATTAGAGTTGATGAGATAAAGAGTCCCCTTGCCGAGGTCAAGGGATTAGATGTAAGCATAGGGTATATCGTTGAAGAGTGGGAAGAGCCTGCAGGACCAACGCCTTTTCCATCCATATCAACACTAAGGAGATGGGATCATACACTGTTGAGAAGGTACAGACCTCTGTACCTACCATACTGCGACCTCTGCTGCCTATGCACCTATGGAAGGTGTGATCTATCTAGAGATAGGAGAGGATCATGCGGAATTAATCTATCCGAACAACAATCCCGTCTCGTCACTCTCGTTTGCGCTATTGGTGCCTCAACCCATACAAGCCACGCTAGGGAGCTTCTGGACAAACTTATTGCTAGATACGGTGAGGACACACCTATAGACCTTGGTGGTGAGGTATACGTTGAAATGCCTATAACCAGACTCGTAACTGGCGTTAAGCCGCGCACACTTAGGGATTTAAAAATTGTTATGGAATATGTTGAAAGACAGATAGTGCAGACCTTGGCAAGCGTTCACACAGGTCAAGAGGGTAACTGGATAGACTACGAGTCTAAGGTTCTCCACCTAGGTATGCTAGATCATGTAGCACTAGAGCTAGCGGACATTACACAGGTAGTGGCATTAGGTATGCCCAAGGCCGATCCAAACGCTCCATTAGTAGATCTTGGAATCGGCACTGTAGACGCCTCAAAGCCAGTAATTCTTGTGATAGGGCACAATGTTCTTCCCTCAGCAGCTATAATAGATTATCTGGAGGCTTTAGGTATCAGAGATAAGGTTGAGATATGCGGACTATGTTGTACGGCACACGATGTAGCTAGGTATGAGAAGAAGAGATCTAAGATTATAGGGCCCATCTCCTGGCAGTTGCGTTTCATAAGAACAGGTGTACCTGATGTTATTGTAATTGATGAGCAGTGTATATACACAAACTTAGTTGAAGAAGCAGAGAGAATAGGCGCTGTTGTAATAGCGACGACTGATAAAGCTATGAGGGGGCTCCCAGATAGAACCCATGCAGATCCAGACAATGTTGTAGAGGAGCTCGTTACCGGTAAGATACCTGGTGCACTGATACTCAATGAAGAAGAAGCAGCTGAAGTAGCTGTAAAGGTTGCCCTCAAACTAGCACCACAGAGAATTAAGTACAAGTGGAGTCTACTTTCAAGAGATCAGATAATTGATTATGCTAGGAAGTGCAGTTTGTGTAGAAATTGTGAGAGAAACTGTCCACAGAACCTCCCAATATCAACTGCTATGGCGAGAGCAGCTAAAGGTGAGGTAGCTGGTCTTGCAGAACTCTATAGAAAGTGTTTTGCTTGTAGAAGATGTGAGTATGAGTGTCCTAAAAACATACCAGTGCTATCCTTAATACTTGCTTCAGCCAGAGATGTCATGGGTGTAGAAAAGTTTAGATGTAGAGCTGGGAGAGGACCTATACAGGATACAGAGATTAGAGCTGTGGGTAGAGATATAGTTCTCGGCACTATACCAGGTGTTGTAGCATTCGCAGGCTGTTCCAACTGGCCAAATGGAGCTCAGGATGTAGCGGTGATGGCGAGAGAGTTTGCATCCAGAAGGTATATCGTCGTTGCTTCAGGCTGCTCTGCTATGGCGATATCCATGTTCAAGAACGAGGAAGGAAAAACACCATATGAGGAGTTTTCAGGAGCGTTTGAGGCTGGAGGTATAGTTAATGTCGGCTCCTGTGTTGCCAACTCTCATATAGCGGGTACGGCTATAAAAATTGCTAATATCTTTGCTAAGCTACCATTAAGAGCAAACTATGCTGAAATAGCGGATTACATACTGAATAGGGTGGGAGCTGTGGGTGTTGCGTGGGGTGCTATGAGCCAGAAAGCTGCTGCAATAGCCGCTGGCTTCTGGCGACTAGGTGTACCAGTAATTGTTGGACCTCACGGTATTAAGTACAGGAGGATGCTGCTAGGTAATAGGGATACGGAGGAGGACTGGTACGGCTATGATGCTGTGACAGGTGAAAGAGTGTATCTAGGACCCGCTCCAGAACATCTATTCTATGCAGCTGAAACCTTAGAGGAAGCTATGGTTATGATACCAAAGCTCTGCATAAGAACTGCGGATACACCTCAAGGTAGAGCAGTAAAGCTAACAGGCTATCTATCCCTCTATAAACAGTTTTACGGGGCAGATAAGCTCCCACCGGATCTACACCTCTACATTAGATCTGAAGCTGATATACCTATACCATACAAGGACGAGGTTACTAGATACTTAAAAGAGGTTGGTTGGAGGGAGAAACCGATAGTTGCAAATCCAACCCTTATAGAGGATGTAATAGAGAAGTACAAGCGTAGAAGGGAAGGTGTGAACATATAGGTGGCTAGAGTATGGCTCTCGAATACTGGCTTCGTGGAGACATCCCAACTGGACCAATAAAAGCAGCAGTACTAACAGACGTCAGGAAGATTGCTGAAACGCTAGTGCGATTTAAAGGCTCGACTGTACTACTCCTAGGTTCACAACTTTCTCTAATAGAAGAAATAGTTGGGGATAAGGTTGTTGAGAGGCTTATCAAAATCGTCGAAATCATCGATGGAGATGCAATAGTCTCAGATTCAAAAATAGTTCAGAGAATAGATGCGGTTGGCTATAGAAGATATAAGATACTATTTCCTCTTGAAGCGGTGCGAAGCCTTTCATACAACAATCAAAAGTACAAGCTAGCATTGTTAGCAGGCTTTAAATACTCCTATGCATGGCTCCTCCTAAACCACATCAAACACTACAATCCAAGTCTCTACACGCTATCTCTAGATCCCTACCCACAGCCCAATGCAACATGGACTCTACCGCCACTGCCCCTTCAAATATGGTTCAAAAACCTAATGCAGCTAATTGATACATTGAAAACCTTATAAGCAGTCAATCGAGGTATAGATAACGTAGTATATGTGAGGAGATCTGGAATGCCCTATAAAATATCGATAGTAGCACCGATAGAAGCTCCAGATAACATTGTAAAAGCATTTAAAATTCCCCCTGCGCCACAGAAGGCCGCATTCAGTGACATCCCCGTTGATGTCGGTCCACAGTATGAGGGTCAAAGAGTTAGAACACCTGAAATGTATGTAGAATTGGGAGGACCTAAGGTAGCACACAAATTTGAACTTTTTAGAGTTAGAAGGACTGATGAAATTGAAGATGGGGAAGTAGTTGTTGTAGGTCCCGATGTAAGTGAACTTAGTGAGGGTAGCAGCAATCCATATGCTGTGATTATAGAAGCTGCTGGATCTAAGCTAGAACCACAGGCTGAAGGAGTTCTTGAGAGGAGGATACACGAGTTCAGCAACTATATACAGGGATACATGCATTTAAACCAAAGATACGATATTTGGCTCAGAATCAGCAAGAGATCGTATCAGAAAGGATTGAACTCATTTAGATATATTGGAACCGTGCTCTACAGACTGTTCAAATCCGCATTTCCTGTTGTAGAGAAAATGAGGATAGTTTTTGTCACTGAACCAAAAGTAGTTGAACTGCTGCACGAACAAGCATTGAAGGTCTACGATGAGAGGGATAGAAGGGCGCTAGGCCTAAGAGACGAAGATGTGGATATGTTCTATTCGTGTAAACTATGTCAATCTTTTGCGCCAACACACGCATGTATAATAACTCCTGAAAGACCATCAGCATGTGGTGCAATAACATGGCTTGATGCTAGGGTAGCGGCCTTGATAGATCCTAAAGGTCCTATACAACCAGTACCAAAGGGGAGGGTTATAGACCCAGTTGCAGGGGAATATGATGGAGTTAATGAGATTATGAAGAAGCTCTCTAATGGTACTATACAGAGGATTAGACTGTATGCGCTATTCGATTACCCGCCAACAATATGTGGATGCTTTGAGATAGCAACATTCTACATTCCTGAGATTGATGCCGTTGGGCTCGTGCATAGAGGCTTTACGGGGGTTACACCAATAGGTCTTAGATTTGGCCAAGTTGCAGATGCTGTTGGTGGAGGTAAGCAAGTCCCTGGTTTCCAAGGGATAGGACTCCTCTATCTTAGGAGTAGAAAGCTCTTCCAGGCCGATGGAGGATGGAATAGAGTAGTTTGGATGCCCTCAGAACTTAAGCAAAGGATTTTAGATGCTATACCTCCGGAGTTGAAGGATAAGATTGCAACCGAGAAGGAAGTGACAAGCATTGAAAGTCTTAAAAAGTTTTTAATTGAGAAAAAGCACCCTATTGCAGAAAAGCTTCAAGAAAAAGAAACCAGGAGTGAGGCTAAAGAAGAGAAGCCTGCTAAAAAGGCTGAAGGAGCTGAAACCCCAATGATACCACCATCAGAGCAAGCTCCGCAGCCACCACTTGTAGTAGCATCACATGCAGCTATGGCTACAGAGGCATCTGCACAGCAGCAGATCACATCAACAGTTGTACCAACATCAGCCGGGAACATAGTTGTTACCGTTTCTATACCTATGCAGCCCCAACAGAAGAGTGGTAGTGGGGTAAGCATAACGTTAAAGGGTGTGAAGATCAGAGCTGAAAAACTCGTTATAAAGAAAACTGAAGGTGAGAGGAGGTGAATGTAGAGAAAAAGGATGTGAAGCAGGAGTCGGAGGCGGGTAAACAGGCTGGTATATACAGCTTCCTGGCAAAACTCGCCGAGGCCTTAGCTGAAGGAATTGTTGAACTTTATAATGTCGAGATAGAAGCAGATGAACTGACAGTTGTACTGCCTGAAAAAGAAGCTGCAATACCACAGATTCCTATTCCAATTGTGGTACAACCACCAAGACAAGCTGTTGAGGCCAAGCCTGAGGTTGCAACTGCTACGGCTATAGCTAGAACTGTTGAGGCTGTGGCAAAGAAATTAGTTGAGCTATCTAAAACAGTTTTTGAAGAGCCTAGGCCAAAGTACAGTGGTAGGGTTGTAGAAGTAAGACTTGGAGCTACTAAGAATGAGGGAGGGACGAGGGAGAAGGTGATAGTCGTCGGAGGTCATACAGCACCCCCCTATTTCTACCTAGCGGATTATAAACCCGGGTACCCACCCGCATTTGGGGGAGACACCTTTGATATGAAGATAGGACTACCTAGGGCTATTAGACAAGTTTTCGGAGATGCTCTGGATAATCCTGTTGAATGGGCGAGGCTGTGGATAGACAAGTTCGGAGCTGAAGCAATAGACATACACCTTGTTAGCACAGATCCGGCGATAAGAGACGCATCACCCAGGGATGCTGTGAAAACTGTTGATATGCTCCTGCAAGGTATAAAGGTTCCTATAGTTGTTGGTGGAAGTGGTAACCCTGAAAAGGATGTAGAGGTGTTTAGAAGCATTGTAGAGGCCTATCCAAACGAGGGTCTGGTCATAAACAGCCTTAATCTCGATATGAAGCTGGAGGCTATATGCCCATACATAGCAAAGTCAAATGCTGTTGTAATAGATTTTTCTCCAATGGATCTAGATAAAGCTGAGCAAATTAATAGAAAGGTTTACGACTGGATTCCTAGGAATAGGATAATGCTTGATCTAAATATTGGAGGTATAGGCTATGGAACAGAATATGGTTTTACTGTGATGGAGAGGGCAAGGCTTTCAGCATTAATCGGAAATGAGCTGCTGGCCCACCCATTCAATGTTGGTGCAGCAAATGCCTGGGGTGCTAGGGAGGCATGGATATCAATGGATCCCTACTGGGGGCCTAAAGAGATTAGAGGACCTCTATGGGAGACGCTCACATGTGTATTATGCTTATTGGCTGGTGCAGACTATTTCATGATCTTACACCCACTAACAACAAAGGTACTGAGGGAGATGAGAGAGCATCTATTTTCAGAACCGAGGATTACCGACCCTGAAAAAGCGTTGCAGTGGCTCTCATCAAAGTTGCCTGTGGTCTAGGGTGATCAGCGCATGCCATGGCAATCCCCGAGTCCTATACAAATATTCCAGCTACTGCCTAAGACTAACTGTGGTAAGTGTGGAGAGCCAAACTGTATGGCATTTGCAGTAAAACTAGCAAATTTCGAGGCGGCCCTAGAGGCGTGCACGCCACTCGTCGAAGATTCGAGACCGGCCTATGAAAGGTTGAAATCT
Organism: Ignisphaera sp.; assembly: GCA_025058535.1. GTDB lineage: Archaea > Thermoproteota > Thermoprotei_A > Sulfolobales > Ignisphaeraceae > Ignisphaera. The sequence goes on from JANXEL010000013.1 coordinate 19,937, forward strand.
CTCCTGGCGCCACCTATAAGGGAAATTGAGCTCAAAGGTCCCAGGAAGACTCTGAAGATTGGAGGAAAATACGTGCTATACAGACATGAGCTGCGATACATGAACCCCACGGCCATAGCAATAGATGTTGATGATTCTATGGATAGGGAGACCATTTCAAAGAGAGTGGAAATGATTGAGAAGTTTGAGTATGAATATGTTGGTCAAAAACTTAAGCTCGATGCCATTGCTATAAGATCTGTTTCAAACGACCCCAGACAGTATGCTAGAGTAGTCCAGCATGTAGCTGAGATCAGCGGTTTGCCAATAATACTTTGTTCGCTAAATCCTACCATTATTGAAGCTGGATTAAACGTCCTTACGCCACCCCATAGACCTCTGCTATATGCTGCTACAAAAGATAACTGGAGGGAGATGACAGAACTTGCAAAAAGATTTGAAGTACCACTAACAATAGCAAGCCCTGGTGACCTTGATTTACTGGTATCGCTATCCAAGACAATCACGGAGAATGCAGATCTTCAAGACATTGCTCTCGACCCAGGTTGTTTTACAGGTGTTGGAGGGCTTTCATATACATTAAAGGCCTATAGCTGGGTGAGATACAAGGCTGCTTTTGAGCTATGGAGATACACGGGCCATCCATTAATAGGAACACCAATAGCGGTGTGGGGCCATCTTAAAGGTGACATCACAGATATAATGTGGTGGGAGACAACAATGGCTTTAACCCTTATGACTAGGTATGCAGATCTTATAATAATGCATTCACTAGAGGGATGGACGCTGCTTCCACTAGCCATATGGCGCTTCCAGCTCTATACAGACCCAAGAAAACCTGTGGCAGTACCTCCAGGACTAAGAGAGATTGGCAAACCAGACGAAAACTCACCGGTTTTGGTAACAACAAACTATGCGCTAACATACAGCATTGTTTCAAGTGATGCTGAAAGGTTAAAGGTTAATGCCTGGCTTCTGGTTGTAGATACAGAGGGGCTAGCAGTAGATGTTTCAGTTGCTGGAAGGAAGCTTACCGGAGAAAGAGTACGGGAGGCAATAAAAGCTAGCAATCTAGAGCAGAAATTAAAACACAGAGTGCTAATCATACC
>JANXEL010000046.1 GCA_025058535.1 Ignisphaera sp.
CTGTTGAAGTCTATTAGCGTTGCTAGTGCTAGAGATCTACCCTGGTGAAGACTCCTTCTAATAATATCTACGAGCACACCATCTCCACACCTCAGCTTACAACCTCCTTCTGAGCTGGATAATATGCAGCTGAGTGCTAATGTGATGTAGATAGCCTCCTCATCAATGTTTATCTTTTTAGCAAATTTTCTTGCAATTTTAATGCTTTCAGAGAGGCTTCTATGAGCTTGGTGGTGGGATAGTATTGGGTAGAGAATCACAGGCTTCAATGCAGTTAAATCCAGACCACCAGCACCTATACAGCCGCCATCTATAAGCCCACCAACAACAGCTGCGGATAGAGCCTCATGACCACTAAAACCTCCTCCACTCCTCTGATAGAAGCTTAGAGCCTTACCAATGTCATGGAGGAGCCCAATGAGCTGACCTAGCACTGGGTTTAAACCTATGCACTTAGCAGTAAGAGAAGCTAACACACCCACACGTAATGAGTGCTCAACTAGATTCTCAACAGCAACACCACTACCATTGTAGTATGCTGCTAGATTTCTACACCCATGCAAGTCCATACTCATCACTGTAGAGGGTGGGATCTGCAAGCTCTATACCCTCAAAAACTACACGACCCTCCCCTCTCCTCACACCCATAATCATTCTGTAGATTGTGGTTAGAGGCCTTTTAATCAAATCGTCAAGCCTCCTACCATCATACTCCAGCAACTCTCTTCTACATCCAGCTCCACCCCCCTCATCACACACAGCAACACCTACACGAAATCTCCCACCATCTCCCAACACAAGATGTTTTCTCCTCTGTAGAAATTCTGTGGAAACCTGCACAACATCTCTAACCCTATCACCATCGGGTATGAGAATGGGTACTAGAGCTCCCTGGCGAATAAAACCTTCAAACCTAGCTTCAAACCCCGCTAGAGCACTCCTAACATCACCAAGAGCTGCTGTAGAGATTTGCTCTACTGCAGCACTTTCTACATATTTTAGAACCCCACATTCAGCATCTACACACCTCTCATATATCTTATCAAGAGCTGGTAGAATTGAGTATACTGTGCAGCCCTCTCCAAATCTCCAATCAATTCTATGGAAATGCAGCTTAGACTCTGTAAGAGCTTCTGGAGAACTATCTACAACCCTTGAAAGCTCTGTAGTTGCTACTTCAACAATCTTCTTGCCATAGACTCTATTAGCACTATTTAGAGAATTCTGTGATGCTGATACCACAAGCCTTACACACCTATTCTCCCTCTCAACCACCGCATAATCCTCAGCACTCCTGAGAACTCTACCAAATCTCTGAATCAGAGCTTCTAATGGAGCAGCCTCAGATACAACAGCATCAAAGTGCTCATCAAATCCAGCTTCAATAACCTGAGTTGCAACCACAATCACCTTCTCACCCCTGTTTAGAGCAGAGACAAGTTCTCTAGACCTCTTCTCCCTCTGGCCAACACCAAGCCTACTGTGGAGTAGAAACAGTTTATAGCTACCAAGCTCTCCACACCCACAACTCTTCAACTCTCTATAGACTTTAGCAGCACGTTCAACTGTATTTAAAACCACAAGCAGTTTATCACCCCATCCACCCTCTACACCCATTCTCACAACATCTCCAACATCAAGTTCTGTTAGTGCTGTAGCTACACGCCTATTGTAAGCATCTACCAGATCTGCATAGCCATCACCAACACTCCTCACATCCACAAAATCCAGTGCTGTGGATGTGGATGGTTCTATAGATCTCTTGTAGTAGTCTATAAGTGTGGATCCCCCAACCACAACTACCCTGGAACTCCTCCCTCCACCCAACCTGAAGCACTTCAGCAAACTATTTATGTAGACTGATGATAGGGTTGCTGAAGAGAATACAACTCTACACCCTAAGTGCTTTACCAGATAGGTTGAGAGTGCTCCAATATTGATTAGTGGGAGAAAACTTCTAACATCATCAGCTTGGCCGAGCAGATG
>JANXEL010000052.1 GCA_025058535.1 Ignisphaera sp.
CTCAAGCACGCATGAGCCCAGTCTCGACTCCAGAGTGCACCATCTGTACGGCCTCTCTCATATATGTTTTGTTGTGCCGACTTTCTTCCCCTTCCGACTACCGTTGTCATGTAGAGAAACCTTTTACGAAATCTTTAACTGACACGACTTTGTACTTGGCAGAAAGCACTTCTACCTCTTTCTCAACTCACCGTCTAAGCGACTCTACATTTATGGATGGACGCACCCTGACATACTCAGCTATCTTAACATAAACAGATCTCTTTCCAAATTCCTCACTACGAATCCCATCCACATCGGCTCACCATTTAGGAGACGATAAACATGTGTAGCAACCTAAGTGCTAGTTACGTCAATTCTTCATAAGGCTCTTCAATTCCTGAAATTCTTTAACTATCTGCACAGCAGACGACGTTCCTATTCTCTCCGCCCCAATAGCTATAGCGATAAGTGTATCAATAGCACTACTGAATCCTCCTGCTGCCTTAACCTTAATCCTCCCCCTAGCAGCCTCAACAAGTATGTAGACGTCATGTAGCGGTGTCTTTGATAAGATGCCTGTAGATGTCTTTACAAAATGGGCTCCAGAATCTATAGCTATCTCAACTGCTCTCACCTTCTCGCTGTAGCTGAGAAGCGGAGACTCGATGATAACCTTGGCAATAGCACCATACCTCCTAGCAATATCCACCACAGCAGCCACATCACTTAGAACACACTCATACATTCCACTCTTAAATAGCTGTAGGTTCATAACAATGTCAACCTCCTTAACACCATGGGATAGAAGTTCCTCCGCCTCCATAGTTTTAATCCTCGTAGTGGAGTACCCCATCGGAAAACCAACAACACTACATATGTTCACACCTTCAGCTAAGCCCTTAGATAGAACGTGAACCGCATGGCCTGGAGATAGAACTAGACACTTAAACCCATACCTTCTAGTTTCCTCTATACTCTTTAAAACTTCATCGATTGGTGCAGTTGGTTTGAGCATAGTATTATCAATAACTCTTGCCAGCTCTTCTGGACTGAACCCATCTGCAATACCTCTTATGAGACTTACCGACAGGTCAACCACCGCAGCTACCTGTAGCTGTGCAATAGATTTTTTTAGCATCCATGCATCTTACCGCCTTTGGTCAAGGTTCAGCAAAATACATTGCATTGGCATTCCAAAAATCCTTCTGGCAAATGTTGCTAGATGTAAGATTTACGGACCTCTGCCTTTGATGTACAGCTCATATAGAGTATAGAGTAGAGTTAAATCATACGTAGTTTACATAGTTGTGTAAATGTTCAGCTGGGTGCAAAGATTTTTATTCCAGAGCCCTGTTATATAATCTGTATAAATGGGTATTGAGGATGGTAACGTGAGCTCAAAAACTTTTGTTGAAAAGCTTGTTGAGAAAGTCAGATCTCAGTACGGAGATATAGACTGTGCAGTAGCTTGCATTAGTGGTGGTGTTGACAGCACAGTTTCAGCAGCTATAGCGAAACTCGCTCTGGGAGATAAGGTGTATCCCATTTACATAGACACTGGTTTTATGAGAGCTGGTGAAGCCGAGAGGGTTAGACAGGCTCTGAAAGGGTTCTTTGATCTTGAGATTCACAACTTTGCCGAGGATATCCTCTCGAGCGTAGAGGGTCTGTCCGATGCTGAGGAGAAGAGGATAGCTTTTAGGGAGGGCTTCTACAGAGCTGTTAAGAGAGTTGCTGATGAAAAGAGGTGCAGCTGGGCTGTTCAAGGAACTATCAAGGCTGATGTTGTCGAGACTGTTGGTGGGATAAAAACGCAGCACAACGTTTTGAATGAGGAGCTTCTTAAAAGATTTGGTCTGAGGGTTATAGAGCCTCTGATAGATCTCTATAAACACGAGGTTAGAGAGGTTGCTAGGCAGATTGGTTTGCCGAGGCAGATAGTAGAGAGGCAGCCGTTTCCAGGACCGGGGCTCCTCGTCAGAGCTGTTGGGAAGTTGCATAGAGAGAAGCTTGAACTGGTGAGGAAGGCTACGGAGATTGTTGAGAGAAATCTGGATGGCAAGGGGTATAGCCAGTACTTTCCAGCTGTATGGGAGTACCAGGTAGCTAAGGAGGGTAGTATTGACGGTGTGGAATACGTGGTTTTCAGTGTTAAAGCAACGGGTGTTGTGGGCAACACCCGCACATACGGTCATCCGCTGATGGTTAGGAGGTACCCAGCTGGAGTGGACGTCTTGGAACTCTATAGATATCTTGATAGCAGAAGCTACCCCCATGTACTGGTGGAACTTGTGAACAAGAGTGAGGGTGGTTACATAGCTGCTGTGAGAATTGTTAAAACGGAGGACTTCATTACTGCAGAGGTACCGAGAATCGATCTGGATGATCTTAGACTGCTGGCTAAGGAGATAGCATCCATACCGAGGATAAGGGCTGTTGCATTCGATGTAACACCAAAGCCTCCAGCAACAATAGAATATGAGTAGCTTACGCATCCAATCCCTCAGTGCCCATGTTGCGCATCTTAAATAGTATTTTCATTTTTAATGCACTTCCTTGATAATCCACCACTTATAGAATAGGAAATCCGCTTAGCCAGTTAATACCTCGGGACACCACTGATATTGCGTGGATCTTCTCTCCCAGAGCCATTATAGCAAAACACTATAGATTCAATGGTGCATCCTAGTGAGGTATTGCAAAACATAATTTAAATTAGCAACATTTGGCGTTGTCTATAATCAATGAGTCATTTCAGAATCGTGAAAAAAGAGGCTCTTCCGTTAGGGTGAAAATCTGTTTGCTACTGTAGAATGCTACTCCTCTGTGCAAGTATCTTTCTCATCTTCTCCCTGTCTTTAATGTACGTTCTGAATGCTGGCAGCCATAGTAGTGCACATGGTATCCAGAACAGCACTGTAGTTGCAAGGCCGTAGAGCACGTTCCTCGGTTCCAAGACCCCTCTGGATAGATAGAACGCCATGAGTATGCTCGCTACGGTGGGGCCAAATGCTGAACCAATGCTGTCCGTAATATTGAAGATTCCAAACACGGTACCTCTGTGCTCTGGTAGTGAAACCTCGCTTAGCACTGCTGGTACACTTGGTGCAGCCCACGTTACAAACACCATTCCAGAGACCGCGATTAGTATAACTGGAAGTAGAGATTGTAGAGACTCCTCGCCATAGGGATATGGGTAGTAGAGTAGTGCTAGTGTTGTAAAGGCTCCAAGTAGAATGCCTACAAATGGTATGAATAGTCTAGAGTTTCTGTACCCCTTTGCCACTAGCTTGTCTGAGAGTAGCCCACCTACAAAGTAGCCTACCATCATACCTAGACCGGCTGAAAACACAATTAGAGCTGATGTGGCCTCAGATAAACCCCAGCTCTTCTGGAAGAATGTGGGTGCCCAGTAGGGTATGGCACCCCATGGAAACGTGCCTGGAATTCCCTGGAGGTAGATGAATACTAGTGTGGGTGTTGTTGCAAAGGCTACTGCAAAATCCCTTAATCTAATCCCATACCTGTACTCAAACCCGGTATCGTAGAGTTTTTTGAGCTCCGGCTCTGCATAGCCTACCTTAATCTCCTTTACCAGCAGTAGAAACAGCGGCACTATGAAAAAGTTTGGCGCTGCTGCAAGTGCAAATGGTATTCTCCAGCTCAAGCCTAGGGCTAAGGCCATGCCAGCCATCAGCATGCCGAAGAGCACCCCAAAGCCTGTGCTGAAGTTGTAGATAGCATACCCCTTACCTCTCTCCTCAGGTGGGTAGAGATCTGCTATGATTGCCCTCGCTACAGGTGCAGCGCCATTGATACCAATACCAGTGAGTGCTCTGAGCATCAGTAGTTCGTAGTAGTTTCTCGCAAAGGCGGTTAGAAAGCATGGTACCTCACCTATGAGCACAGCTGCTGCAAAGAGAGTTCTCCTGCTCAGCCTATCAGCCAGGTAGCCCCATATCATAGTTGTTGATATCCCAGCGAGAACGGGAACTGTCCCTACGAGCCCTGCATATACGTACCACTCCTCACCACTACCGATGATCATCCCCTCCTCTCTCAGTCTTGTTAGCATTGGTGCAACTAGGTTTTGATCAACGTACAGCATCATCAAGGAGATTATCATCAGAATTAGCGTAAGGCTTCTTCTGGCTATAGCCATGAAAACCCCCTTTCTACCTGCGAGTAACAGCCTGTAGCCATGTCAGGGGAATATTAGTCTTTCTAGGCACAGCTAATTGCGCAATTCTATTCTACAGCTCTGCAGAGAGCACCATTATCTCAATTTAAAAGCTGTCTGATAATGCATGGCTTCAAATGAGTAGAAAAACAGGTTGGTGAGCTCACAGAATGCGGTGGACTGAACTGGGAAATGCGGTGGTAATTTGGGTAGAGGCTCTATATGGCGAGTACAGTGATTCGATACCTTTCAGATAGCTTCCATGCACTCTTAGTCTGTGCATCCATAAACTGATTCCAAGGTTGAAAGAAAAGCTGTGGGGAGCTACTGAGTGAAACAGAATAGATCTACATTAGCCAGCTAGGGTCAGGGTGGATTTGTAGCAATGTGTATGTAGACTTTTAAGTTAGTGTGACTAAAGTATGCCCAGTAAATGATGAGTTTTTGGGGAGTTTGAGGGTGCCGATGAACGTGCGGTTACCCCCTGAAGTTAGAGGATTATGGTGGTAGCTCTGTACGTTAACCACGTGATAGACATTGCGGTATCTGCTCTAATTCCAGCCATTGCCACAGTGTTTGGCTCCTCGCTCATATTTCTCCATCTGAAGGTTGGAGAGAAGCTTATAGACAGTGGAATGGGTTTTGCCGCAGGGCTTATGATCTACGTCTCATTCATCGATCTACTCGTACCATCTATTGAATTCGGCACCGCCTCTCTACCGCTAGTAGGATTCATAGCAGGTCTCGCAATGATTAAGTCTCTGGATCTACTGGTTCCCCACATAAATGTTATCCGTAGCCGTGCACAGCCCTCTTCCACTGATGCAAATCTCAGTAAAACCATCCTTATTGCTCTAGCTATAGCTATCCACAATATTCCGGAGGGTATTGCTGTAGGCTCCTCAACCATGTACAGTATTGATAGAGGAGTTAGAGTGGCGCTATCTATAGCCATCCAGGATATTCCGGAGGGGTTGGCGGTGGCAATACCCATATACGTGATGACCGGTAGCAGTCTAAAGAGCTTCTGCATAGGTACTGTGAGTGGTGCTGTGGAGTACCTGTCATCATTTATAGCGCTGATAGGAGCTGTAGATACTGGTACGACCCTACCTATTCTACTAGCACTATCAGCAAGCGCAATGATTTACGTAGTAGTGCACGAAATAGCTCCTGAGATCTTTGGGCATGAACACGATGAGTACGCAACTGTGGGGCTATTTACCGGTCTACTAACAGGTCTTCTATTCGATCTATTCTACAAATAACGCTGTTTGAAACCAGTTAAGGGTATTATCGTTAAACTGGTGAATGTGGTGGTGCAAGTTAAGTTCAGGGTGCGGTGAAAGTAAAAATAGTTCTAGGTCATGGCTGCTTAAGTATCGCTATACCTCTTGGGTTTCTCACCCTTACGGCTATAGTCTCCCACACCCTAAATCTGTGCACACCATCTTCAGGACCTATATACTCAACCTCTGTATCTCCACCAATCACAACATCCAGAACAACGGGAGTTGAGGCTACTACGACTGCTGTATCGTCCGGCAGTATCGGTGCCGCTATAACATCCTTTACAAGTGATTTGAGTCTTGTGAGCTCCATAACCCCCGTTCTCTCATAGACGGCTACAAGCTTTGCATATCGAGTTGGGCTTACGAATAGCATATACGGTCCCACTACACCATTCTTTAGAAGCTCCTGTAGCGCCTTCGACACTTCCGCAACTGCTGTGCCGGGCTCATCCCACCCTGTTATGGATAGCCTTACAGTCCCCTCTGTGGTGATGAGCTTTTCAAGCACCTTTCTATCCTCGTCCATGGCCAGCTCCGATGCTGCTCTAATAGCATCCCCTATATCGAGGGGCTGCTTTGCTGCTCTTGAATAGTCTATCGCCCTTTGCGTGATTACAAATCCCCTAGATATCTCCTCAAGAACCACTACCACTCTTGCACCGGCTTTTTCAAGCGGAACAGCATCAACACCACGACCAACCTTTACTGTTGGTAGTCCGTGCCTAAACACCCTTACGGAATCCGCTACCCTTACTATCTGCTCCAATACATACCTCCTCTCACTGCTGCTCAGACCCTCCACCTCTTCAAAATCATTCATACTCTGCTGAGGATCTACAGAAGCAATGCCTGCAATCTCCCTAACCTCCTCGGCTCCTTTTTTAAGCTCCTCAACCTGCTCCGGATCCATGTTCTTCAACACAGCTAGGAACTCACCTACATGGGTCTTCTCCTCCTTAGCTACATCTTCAAAAATTCTCCTAACCTTTTCATCCTCAATGGCTCTAGCAATCTGGAGGTACAGGTTAATAGCATCAAGTTCAGCTATAATCGATAGTCTGAGAGCCTCTGCGACTTCCTCATGTGAAAGCTTTCTACCGGGGGTTAGATCCAGAGGGTGCTTGGACATCATACAGCATCTCCTAAGAAACTAGAGCTACTACAGTATTTAAAGATTGAGGGATGCATGCATCCCGTTGCTGATTGTTGACCTGAAGAATGAATACATATAGCTATCTGAGCACAGTCTTGGGAGGATGTAGACTAAACTAAGGTGCGGAGCACCACTGGCTATTACACATGTTGGTTGCTGTTATTAAGAGCTTTGGCCAACATGGAGGGTATTAGGAGGGTACATAATCTCATATAGAGTGAGGTAGTAGGTGCTGCTGGAGGAGAACCTTGGTAAAGACAACATATTGGGATAAGATTGCTATAGCCCCTTTCCCTGGAGTGTGAAAGAGATTATGTGTGTAGCAAAAGGCTTCTCTAGCCTGGCTCAACAATGTGCTACCATCCAATAGCTCGTGGAAGCCTGTGTAATTTACATCCAATCAATCTAAGGTCTGAACCTTCAAGAAACCAGGTAAAGGAAGCTCATTCGTCGGTAAGGCTGCAGTGATTTGCGAACCCCCGGTTGCAATAGAATTGTTGGACAAAACATTAAAAATCGTGTAAAAATAGCTTCAGCTGATTGGAATCAGGAGAGATTCACCGCTCTCTCTGCGTGAGCTCTTCTTCCGTTCTTCTCCTCTTTATGGCCCTATCAAACACAATCCAATTTTTATACCACTCCTCATTCTCCTTTCTAAGTAGCTCGAGAATCATGCGTGTAAGATCCCTAGCAGGTATCTCACTTATATTCTGCTCGAGAAGTCTTCCTTCAATGATCTTAGCTATCTTTCTCGCAACCTCTGATGTTGCCCCCGCCTTGAGGCAGCTAACAACTATCTTCTCCGGTATGAACTCCTCTTTAGAACCATCCCTCTTAATAACCGTTATGGCCAAGGCGGATGCCACCCCTACTCTCTCGAGATGTAGAGAAGTATATAAAATTTTATGAGCTTGGTGGCGTGTATACATCTCTTCATACACTTATTACGCTTAACTATGTTAGTAGAGTCTAGTGTGGGTACACCATGGGCAGGATACTGATATCAGGCCTACTTGTTTACGACTCGGGTAAAACGTGGCTGGGAGTCTCACTAGCTAGAAGACTTGTATCGCAGGGAGTTAGTGTAGGGGTGTTCAAACCTGTTGCAGGTCATGATGCGTGGCGCCAGTATCCAACCATAGTGGAGAGTTTTAATAGGGGAATTCTGATTGGCGAGGATGTGGTTAAGTACGCTAGTGTAATAGGAGATACAGCTCTAGAGTGGATGAACCCCATCGATATACTGCTGGCACCCCCCGATCCCCTAAGCTACCTAGGAACTAACATCTACACCTATCTAAACGATTTAGAGAACCAGTTTAGGCAGATTGTGCTAGCTAGAGTAAGCTTTTGCTCAAAGAATTCCACACAGCACTTCATATTTAGGGACAACCTGAAGAGGGTAGCTCCATCTATCCGTAGGGAGCTGGAGCTGCTAACAGAAAAACTGGGTGCTAGCGAGGAGTCTCTCGAGAGCTTCATCCGAAGGCTAAGGGATGGCGGTATAGAGGATGAACTGATGGAGTGCCTCAGGAGAGTGGAGGAGGGAAGGGATATTGTAATAATAGAATCATTCAACAACGCTGTGACGCCATTTAGAAGAGTGCTTGATACGATTAACGCGTTGATTGTGGTGGCCCCCGGTGCTGTAGCTGTCTACTACAACAATATTGGGGATGTTTTAAAGGCTGTTGATGAAGCTGCTATCAGATACGGCGAAAGAGGGCTTGAATCTGTACATCTCTTATCTAGAGTAAGTCCCAGCGCCACACTGCATCTAAAGCCTAGGATGAGCACAGATGAGTATGATGACTCCATCGAACAGCTGGTTAATTTACTGCTGTCAATCCGGTAGTTGGTGTTTTCACCAATACAGTAGAAGGATGCTCAACCTAGTGTGTACAGGAATCTTGCTAGCCTTGACACTAGCTGCACTGTGGCTAGATCCTCAATCGTTTCAGCTATTGTCTGAGCTTCATATATGTTTCTACCCATCGCAATAATCCCGTGCCTCTCCAACACAATTATATTTACACCAAGCTGAGCCTTCTCAAGAACGCGGTTCGCAAGCTCCTCACTCCCTGGTTCAACGTATGGTACATACTCTACACCCTTAATGAATAGTAAGGCCTCTGAAAGGAGCGATAGATCTAACCTAATCCCTGCAATGTTTAGAGCTAGGGTTACTGGATTGTGTGCATGAATAACTGCATTTACATCCTGCCTAACCTTGTATATAGCTGCGTGAAACCTCCACTCACTCGAAGGTCTATTCCTTCCATCAACTAAATCGCCACAGATATTCATTTTAATTAAATCGTCATGCCTAAGCCCACCTTTAAATATACCTGTAGGTGTTATCCAGAATGCATCTGTTCCAGGTACGCGCACGCTAACATTGCCCGTAAGAGCGGAAACCAGCCCCCTTCTATACAGATTCCTCATAACTGTGAGGATCTCCTCCCTAATCTGAAAATCAATACTATTTTCAGACATATTATTCCCACCCACACAATCCCTACTGTATGCAAAGCACCGGAGGATCTTAATTTTTATGTAGTTGAAACTGCACTACAGAGAGTGTCTTTATCAAACACCTATCTGCATGCTGCATTCACCCCAGCCTCTTTCTAAATAATGTATACAATGTGGAGAAATTTTCCTCAGTATAAGGTTGATACACACCAACATCGTGCCCTGCGATAATTCGGAGCACATGCACCAGTCATTCTTTGCAATGGTTATGAAGAATACATAAAAACAGTTTAGATGAAGCTAAATTATTTAAAAATTCATAAAAAATTTTAACCTTTCCAAGATGATTCTACAAGGTAGCAGGTGGTTATGCATGAGAATATCTAGAAGTGTGGCCATAGCTGTCGTAGGGGTACTAATCGTCGTGGCTGCAGTGCTCATGATGCTCTTCATGCGGGGAGTCCCTCAGCAGGTTGAGACTGTACTAGTTGTGGGAACTACGTACGATCCCAAGACCCTGGATCCAGCACTATCATACGATATAGCTTCAGCCATAGTTATACAGAACATATATGATTCATTAGTAGGGTTTAAACCAGGAACTACAGAGCTCATACCCAAGCTTGCTGAGAGATGGGAGTCCAATGAGGATAGCACTGTATGGACCTTCTATATCAGGAGAAACGCAAAGTTTCACGACGGGACGGAACTGACGGCTGATGTAGTTAAGCAGAGTATAGACAGAGCAAAACAGCTAAAAGGTCCTCCTGCGTTTCTACTCGATGTTATAGAAAACGTTGAGGTTATCGATAGGTACACCATTAGATTTACACTTAAATACCCATTTACACCATTTGCCTCGCTAACCACATTTACAATATTTGCACCTGTTCCTCCAGGTGCACAGAATCTTGAGGAGAAACCCATAGGCACAGGGCCTTTTAAACTTGAGTCGTGGAAAAAAGGAGAGCAGATAGTTCTCTTAGCAAATAAGGACTACTGGAGGGGATCTCCAAAGGTAGACAGGATAATAATAAGGATCTACCCAGATCCATCGACACTAAGGGTGGCACTTGAAAAGGGTGAAGTGGATATTGCATTAGGTATACAGCCGCAGGATGTTGAACCCCTGTCGAAGAACCCCGGCATAAAGATGGTCTCAATAGATGGACTTGTTATTGAGTGGCTGGGAATGAACCACAGAAGAGAGCCCTTCAACAATACATTGTTCAGAAGAGCTGTAAACTATGCGATCAACTACGATTATATATTAAACGTAATACTTAGAGGTACTGCAACAAGACTCTACGGACCTTTACCACCAGCAGTCTTTGGATATGATCCAGAGGTGGAGAAATACGGCTACAAATACAATCCTGATCTGGCTAGACAGCTACTTGCACAAGCTGGCTACCCAGATGGGAAAGGTCTGCGTGAAATAGAGCTTATAATTAGCACAGCTGAGAGGGCTGAAAGAGGAGAAGTAGCAGCGGTGATACAGAGCAACCTTAAGGATGTTGGTATAAACGTGAAGATTGTTGATCTAGACTGGCCCAGCTTCCTGGACAGACTATTCAACCATGAATTTGACATGTACATGGTTGACTGGTTCCCAGACTATGTAGATCCTGATGATTGGATAGTACCGCTCTTCACAACCCATGGACTCAATCTGGATGGCTACAACAACACAATGGTGAACGAGCTTGCTATGAAAGCCAGACAGACATTGAATCCCCAGGAAAGAGCTGAAATGTATAAACAGCTGCAGAGGATGATCATTGAAGATGCCCCATGGGCATTCCTCTACGTGCCTAAGCTGTACGCGTTTATGAATAAGAACGTCGAGGGATTCGTGCTATACCCTGCATACTACATAGACTTCTATCCAGTGTACAAAACACGGTAACCCGTGGTATGTAATGAGCAGAAGTATAGTTTCATATATTTTTTCCCGCGCACTCCAATCCTTGCTCTCCATTATAGGTGCCGTAGTGATTGTCTTCATTCTATCTAGAGTACTTCCGGGTAATCCAGCTGTATCGATCCTAGGACCAAAAGCCACACCTGAAAACATTGAAAGGGTGACTAGAGAGTGGGGGCTGGATAGAAGCTATTTAGAGCAGTTCGCAATATACATCTCACGATTGCTCCATGGAGATCTGGGCGACTCTTACGTGATGGGATACAGCGTTAATGCACTTATAAGAGAGAGGCTGCCTGCATCTTTTGAGCTTGTAATAACAGCCTTCACCATCTCATCTATCCTAGGAATTGCTCTAGGAATTCTTGCTGCTAGAAAGCACGACACCAAACTCGATTTAACGCTATCAACATTCTCCGTCCTCGGATTCTCGTTTCCTGCAATGCTGCTTGGTATAATCCTGCTTCTCTTCTTCGGACTCGGTCTAGGTCTCCCAGTAGGCGGCAGGATAGATCCGAGGTACTCCATAAGGATCTACACTGGCTTCATGCTAATAGACACTCTCTTAAATGGAAATATTGCTGCTTTTACTGATGCGTTTCTGAGAATTCTTCCACCCGCTCTAACACTGGCTATCCCTCTAACCTCCCTTCTAATTAGATTGAGTAGAAACAGCATGCTGGAAATAATGATGCAGGATTTTGTGAGGACTGCTAGAATGAAGAGGCTTCCTGAGCACGTGATTATGCGTAGACACATTCTCAGAAACGCGTTGATACCAATAGTAACCGTTATGGGGCTATACTTCGCCGTTATTGTCACAGGGGATATAGTTGTTGAAACAATTTTTGCTTGGCCGGGTATCGGAAGACTTATTTGGGAGGCCATTACATTGAGGGATTACATGGTCATTCAAGGATCTATTCTAGTCGTGTCCATAATATACATAGCTGTAAACGCTATTGTGGACACCCTCTACATGTACATAGATCCAAGGATCAGGGAGTGAGCCATGGGCTCCAGCTTGGAGGACGTGAAAATGCTTCTGTCTATAAAGAGAATAAGGTATGGTCTCACCATCCTAGTTGCATTAACCACTACAGCTGCACTCGTAATTTTATTCTCCCCATTTAAATATGATCAGATTTCGTACAATGTCCATCTACCACCCCTAGCTCCGAGCACTTTCCATTGGCCATACATGGTGGGTACGGACAACCTGGGTAGGGATGTGCTTACAAGAACTTTCTATGCATACATATTAGATGTTAGCTGCGGCTTAGCAGTGGTCGCGTTATCAGGTACCATAGGCTTAGCTATAGGCTTGGCCTCTGGATATCTCGGAGGAGTAGTAGATGGTCTGCTGATGAGATTCATGGACGTGCTGATCAGCATACCGGGATTCATGCTCGCAATTGCCATAGCATCTGTATTCGGAAGCAGCTTATTCAATGCTGTAATAGCTGTAGCTATCGTAACAATACCCATCTACGCAAGGCTTGCTAGGGGAGTAGTCTTATCGACAAAAGAGAATCTCTTTGTCGTGGCGGCAAAGGAGGCGGGATTGGGTGATTCAAGGATAATCTTTAAGCACATACTGCCCCACGTCATGCCCATATTCATAACCCAGGCAACAATGGAGCTGAGCAACGCCATACTTTACATTGCGGCACTAAGCTTCATAGGATTAGGTGCTCAGGAGCCTACACCAGAGTGGGGATTGATGATGAGCATAGGCCGAAGGTACATAAGGGAGGCGTGGTGGCCTGCAGTCTTTCCGGGAGCAGCTATGTTCCTCACGGTGCTCTCCTTCAATCTGATTGGCGACGGTTTGAGAGATTACCTGGATCCAAAGAAGAGGCTAACAGCCGTGAGATTGCCATGAAACCTTTGGAAATAAGAAACCTTTCAGTGGAGTATCTAACTGCTGGTGGACTGATTAGAGTAGTAGATGATGTAAGTATAGATATCAGTGAAAGAGGAGAGATCCTTGCTATCGTGGGTGAATCAGGCTGCGGAAAATCGACACTAGGATTAGCTATAGCCGGGTTGCTACCATCTAACGCCAGGATAGCCGGTGGACAGATAAAAATCTTCGGCAAAGATGTTGCTACCAATAAGGTTAGAGTTGCTGTGATATTTCAGGATGCTTTGGCAAGCCTAAATCCACTCCTAACCGTAGGTGAGCAGATAGCTGAAATATACGAGCACCATTTCAGAATGACAAAAAAGGAGGCTCTCGAGGAGGCCAAGAAGAGGCTTAAGGATGTTGGACTACCTCCCTCTCTCATGGATAGGTATCCGCATGAAATTAGTGGGGGTCAGAGACAAAGAGCTCTGATAGCGATGACAATTGCTATGGAGCCCGAGCTTATTGTGGCAGACGAGCCTACGACCGCTCTTGACGTTACGATACAAGCTAAGGTGCTTATACTGCTTAGAGATATCGTAAAGAGGTACGGTGTTCCCATGGTGTACATTACACACGACCTGTCTCTAGCATCTCAAATAGCTGATAGCATAGCCGTTATGTATGCTGGTCAGATTGTGGAGAGCTCAGATAAGTTCTCAATATTTAAGGAACCCAGGCACCCCTACACCCAAGCCCTCCTAAAATCTATTCCCAGAATTGACATAGATGTTGATGAGCTCTACATAATAAGGGGTGAACCTCCCCTACCAGGTAGCTTTCCAAAAGGCTGTAGATTCAACCCCAGATGCCCAGTAGCTTTCAAAAACTGCTTTTACGAGGAGCCTGCGCTAAAGATGGTTGACGGAGGCTATGTTAGGTGCCACCTATATGGATAGCGACGTGCTGGTTAGGACGGTTTCGCTAAAGAAGTACTACGAGGTCA
The DNA here is from genome assembly GCA_025058535.1 of Ignisphaera sp. GTDB lineage: Archaea > Thermoproteota > Thermoprotei_A > Sulfolobales > Ignisphaeraceae > Ignisphaera. The sequence continues at coordinate 13,862 of JANXEL010000052.1, forward strand.
GAAGTAGATTTCTTAAGAGGGTAGTAGGCTATGTTAGGGCAGTGGATGGCGTTGATCTAGAGGTGAGGAGAGGCGAGACCATAGGTATAGTTGGTGAAAGTGGTTCTGGCAAGACAACACTAGGATTGGTTCTAGCTAAGCTGCTTCAGCCTACAGATGGTAGCTATTTATTTAAAGGAATAGAAATTACTAGGGAGCTCCCTCGCAATCTCCGTGGTAAGATAAGGATTGTTTTCCAGGACCCCTACTCAGCACTGAATCCAAGACTAAGGATTGAAGATTCCATTATAGAGCCTTTGGTAGCCCAGGGCTACACTAAGAAAGAGGCTGTAGAAAAAAGCATAGAGTATCTAAAGCTTGTTGGGTTGAATGAACAGCACCTAAAGAACTATCCACACATGCTGAGTGGTGGGCAGAGGCAAAGGGTAGTAATAGCTAGAGCCTTGATATCAGAACCAGAGTTCATCATTCTAGATGAGCCTACATCAATGCTCGACGTATCCACACAGGCACAGATATTGCAGCTACTAAAAGATATAAAGATAAGGAAAAAACTCACATACCTATTCATAACTCACAATCTAGCTGTAGCACGCTACATATCTGATACCATAGCTGTTATGTTCGCTGGACACATAGTTGAGATAGGCAGCAAGGAGAGTATTTTCTCAGAGCCACTAAATCCATACACCCGGAGCTTGATTTCTGCATACCCCTCACCTGATCCCACCAAAGACTGGAGGCCGGAAATACCCGATGAGATAGCTGATGCCAAGATCTATGAGAGTGGCTGTAGGTATGCTGATAGATGCCCACTGAAAAGAGATGTTTGCATGAAGTATTCACCGGAGCTCTTAGAAGTTGAAAAGGGTCACAAAGTTAGATGCCACTTATACTCAACCCTCTAATACTTGGGTAGCAATCAATGCTGCAGACAGGGTGGTGGCAACCATGTTTCACTTTTTAACTGTCTTCCACGGGTTGCCAACCATCCCATAGCATCCACAGGCATTTAAATATCAGTCCTACGTGCTCTACAACCATACCAGAGGTGAAGAGATGCCATTAACACCATTAGATACCCAGGGGCATTGCGCTGCAAATTTCAGAAAGTAGTAAGCCAGGGGTAGTAGGAACCTAGGGGGCGTAATAGCTATTTACTGAGCCTAAGAGCTGAAAGAATGCTGTAGATAGATCATAGTGCTAACACCAGAACAAAATGGTTATTTTAAACCTCTATACAGTTTTCATCAGAATGCATGTAGGTGGGCTGCGTGATTATTCAGTTTACTTAAATTCTATACCTCTCTAATATCCGCATTGCTGGTTTTGGAATCTCTCATATAGCAATCAGCTCTCAGCCATGCAATCAGCACATCCGTAAGATATCAAACTGAAGATTTTTTAACACTTTTATACATTTATACAATGCGGACGTGAGTGGTTCCAAGATGGTGTTAGTAGACGATGACCTACTTAGTGAATTAAGGGAAGCAACAATCAATGGTGACTCTGATAGGGTTGAAGAATTATCGAGAAAGGTTATTGAGGCTGGTATTGATCCTCTTGAAGCTGTTGAGAAGGCTTTAGTTAAGGGTATTCTTGAACTTGGAGATAGGTGGATTAACGGTGAAGCCTTTATATCTGACCTTATTGCAGCTGCGGATGCCATGAAGGTGGGACTGTCTATCCTTAAAAATGAAATTGTGAAGAGGGGTGGGGCCATTAAGTTCCGTGGAAGGATAGTGATCGGTACTGTTGAGGGCGACATCCACGATATTGGTAAGAGTATCGTTGCATCCCTCCTGGAGGCCTCAGGCTTTGAGGTTATAGATCTTGGTGTTGACGTACCCCCACAAAGGTTTGTGGAGGCTATAAGAGAGTACACCCCTGATATAGTTGGTATGAGCACCCTGCTCAGCACCACAATGCTTAAGCAAAAGGAAACAATAGAAATGATTAAGCAGGCTGGCCTGCGAGATAGGGTCAAGATTATTATTGGTGGAGCTCCAACCACGGAGGAGTGGGCTAGGGAGATAGGTGCCGATGGATGGGCGCCTGATGGTATTAGCGCTGTAGAGCTGGTTAAAAGGCTTCTAAATGCTAAATGAGGTGGCGCCGTTGGCCAGACCTAGAATAGAGGTTCTAGATAGAGATGAGATTCAGGAGATACACGAAAGCTCTCTCAACATCCTTAGTAGGGTGGGTGTAAAGGTTGATCATGAGGAGGCGCTTAAGCTGCTGAATAGTATAGGTGTGGATGTAGATTTCAACAAGAGGGTTGCTAGAATCCCTGAGCACGTAGTTAGAGAGGCATTGAGTAGGACACCAAACTTTGTAAGGCTGTATCACAGAGATGGGAAGCAGTACATAGATTTGCATGAGTGGAACACATACTTTGTTGTGGGCTCTGCAGCCTACTACTACATGGATTTTAGAACAAATGAGGTTAGAAGACCGGTGTCAAGAGATTTAGCTGAGGTGGCAAAGGTTACAGACTATCTACCAAATACACACATGGTGTCAACAGCACTGGTTCCAGCTGACGTACCTGAGATTATCGCAGATCGGTGGAGAATGTACGTAGTTATAAAGAATTGTTCAAAGCCTATAGATACAGGTGCCTTTACTCTGGAGGGGGTTCCAGATGCAGCAAAACTTATGGCTGCAGTAGTTGGTGAGGAAAATGTTGGTAGAAAGCCTTTTATGATATTTGCCGCCTGCTCCTCACCACCACTTAAATGGAGTGCCCTCACATTGCAGAACCTAATGGACTGTGCAAGATATGGTATACCGGTCCACATAATACCTATGCCACAGACTGGGGGAACTGCCCCTGCAACGATAGCAGGTGCAATTACCCAGGCAAATGCTGAGTTTCTAGCCGGTCTTGTGATTGCTCAGTTCACAAGGCCGGGAGCACCCATTGTCTACAGCGGTTCTCCAACGGTATTCGATCAAAGGTTTGCAACGTCGTGCACAGGCTATATAGAGGTTGGCCTCATATCAGCTGCAACATCACAGCTAGCAAAATTCTACAGGATTCCAAGTGGGTGCTACACAATGGTGAGCGACTCCAAAACTGTTGATGCACAATCTTCCCTAGAAACGGCCTTTGGTGCACTAATATCAGTGCTGGCCGGCATAAATATGGCTATAGGTTCCGGCATGCTTCTAGAGGAGAACTGTATAAGTTTAATTAAGCTTGCAATAGATGATGATGCAGCTGGATCAGCCCTAAGGTTCGCCAGGGGCATACATGTAGACGCTGAGACAATAGCAGAGAAAGTGATGGAGGAGGTAGGCCCAGGCGGACTATTTCTAAAGCACAAGCACACACGTAGTTGGTGGAGAAGGGAACACTTTATACCAAAGCTTCTTGATAAGAGGACTACAGATATGTGGAAGAGAGGAGGCTCTAAAGATCTGAACACTGTTGCTAGAGAGTATGTAGAGAAGATACTAAGAGAACACTCACCAGAACCTCTACCTCCAGATGTTGAAAAAATCCTGAACGAATCTATGCAGATGATAGCAAGGAAGTACGGTGTGGAAAAACTACCCGAGGTATAGGCGGAAAGCTATGGTGGGATCCTTAAAGAGGGAGCTTGGTGCAGCCCTTCTCACAGGTATAGGTGTTGGTGCAGTCATAGGCTCTGGAGTCTACACCCTTCCAGGTTTAGTAGCATCTGTTTCCGGTCCCCTCTCAATTGTAGCCATTGTGCTGATGAGTGTAATAACTCTCGTATTGATGTATGTAATCGCAGAGCTTGGTAGATTGTACCCAAGGGCTGGAGGTCTATACTATTTTGCTAGAGAGGCTCTGGGAGACCTTGCTGGATTCATAACAGGTCTCAGCTTCTACTTTTGCTGCTTTATTGGAACTGCAGCCATAATCTATGCATTCCTTCTGTACCTCTCATACTACGTACCAGGCATTGCCGTAGAGCTAACCCTAACACCGCTGGGGATTGTCATAGCTATAGTGGTACTGGCTATAGTTACGGTGATCAACATTGTTGGTGTAAAGTACGGTGCTGGGCTGAACTTTATACTGACGATAGCCAGAATAGCACCGCTACTGGTGTTTATAGCAATAGGATTGACCAGGATGAACATTGGAAACTTTGAACCCTTTACACCATATGGTCTCGGAAGCATAGGTCTTGCAGTAGCATTCGGCTTCTGGATGTTTGTTGGTTTTGAGAGTATTGTGCTGGTAGGCGAGGAGGTTAGAGAGCCTGAGAAAACTATAGCGAAGTCAGCTATGGCGACTGTATCCATAATCACCATAGTGTACATCCTCATCATGACAGCATTTGTAGGGGCTATAGACTGGGAGGGTCTAGGGATGGTCAAGGGTGATTGGGAGTCCATAGGTGGGCTATCAGCACCTCTAGCAGACGTCTCTAGAGCTATAGGTATGGTGGGATTAGCAGAGCTGATGGTCGTTGGAGCAGTTATAGCATCAGCTGGTTGCTTTAGCGACTGGGTGCTACTTCAAGGACGTGTAGCCTATGCTCTCGCACGCGAAGATAGGTTCTGGAAGCCTCTAGCGTATGTAAATCCACGCTTTGGAACACCATCAAGGGCACTGGTATTCTCATCGATACTGACCGCAGTAATCATGCTGCTGGTTCCCAGCTTTCCCAATGTCATACTCATGGCAATGATAGCAGAGTTCATACCCTACGGCATCTCATCGGTAAGCCTCTCAGTAGCGAGAGGCGGTTCAAAAATGATGGCTGTAGGGGCTATAGGGTTTGTCCTAGCTTCCCTATACATATACTGGGCCTGCTGGCCATGGACTCTAACAGGTTCTGTGATAGCTATAATAAGCCTTGTGCTCTACCCAGTTATAGTGAAGAACCCCTCCATATTCTCAAGAGAGCTAAAGAGAAATGCCTGGTATATTGTATACCTAGCTGGGCTAACGCTAATCTCGCTTTTGGGCGATGCAATGTTTGAGTACAACAACTTCCTACCTATATCACCTCTAAACATACTTGCTACACCAAGAGATATACTGGTCATTACCATATTTGGGATCGCGGTATTCACGTGGGCTATAAAGGTGCAGAAATCAAGGATATCTTGAAATCAATTGCTTTTTATCCACACCCTTCTCCCAGCACAGCTTAGATTATATGCATGGATTTTTTAATTCATTAAAATCAAATAGCTTATATGATGATGAGGAAGAGCCGAAGCGATTAGATGAGCAAATTATCCTCAACTGAGGCCATACCTTCTGTATAGCCTATTGATTGTAGAGTAGAGGAGAATCGAGAGAAAGAGGAGTACCGAGGATAGAAGTACACCATACTTTACTGAATTTGTAGCTGCAACTATATAGCCGTTCACAACCGATGAAACTATACCTGAGATGGGTCCTGCTAAGGTATATATTGTGCCAAACCTACCAACAATACTTGTGGGTATAACCTCATTAACTATGGACCAGAATGAAGGTGTTGCAATTCTGTATGTTATAATAGACAGTGATATGGATACCATTCTAGACGTAGGTGAGCTGAAGAATGTTGAAGATAGTAGCAGTACAGCAGCTGGTGTTAATCCCATGTACAGTATTGCTATCTTTCCCCACAAACCTCCTATTCTATCCGAGTATAGCCCTGCTATAATTTCTAGGATGCTAGATACAGCTGCTATAAACACCATGTAGAGCGCTATATAGCTGTAGCTATAGCCTAGCTCGTTTACTAAAAGTGTCGAGAGCCAGTTGACTATAAAGCCCCACGTATATAGTGCAGAAAAGAAGGCTAGAAACAATAGTAGCCCCAGCTTAATGAGCCTCCTCCTGACCCTATACATGCTCCGGCCTTCATAAATAGGATTCCGGCCAGCACTTCTATCAGCTATAGCTCGAGCAGTGGCACGGTACTTCCATGCAGTAGCCATAATAGGTATATAGGCGAAGCCGAGAATGCTTGCTAAAATCATTGCACTTCTCCAGCTGCTGCCTATCACTGCCACAACTATGTATGTGAGTGCCAGTCCAACTATTGAGCCAATGTCGTAAAGGGCTGTTGAGTAACCATATCTATCACTACTCGAATACATTGATGTTATTTTTGCACAGATTGGCCACACAAAAGGCATGGAGAAGCTCAAAAGCACTCTAGCAACTGTTAGAGTAACCAGATTCGTAGAAAATGCTGTCAGCAGCGATGATGCTGACAGGAGTGCTAGAATAGTGAAAACGACTAGAAGTATGTCAACTCTATCTATATACCTTCCAATAACAGGGGCAACTATAACAGATGTCAGAATCCATAGAGCCATCAATACACCCACTAGATCATAGCCTATGCCAAGCTCTGCTACAATGAGAGGGAGTGCCGTTCCAAATAGACCAAACTGTATGAATGATATTGTTGTAAACCCTAAGCAGAGTAGCGAAATCTTATGCAGGATCCTCACCATAACAGCTCTCTACACTATATGGATCAAAATTTAAAGCTTAATCCCCCAGCACTATATAGCTCTAAATTGACATGCCCTGAAAAGCGGGGATGTACAAATACTCTGTACCCACCTATTAATTTAAAAATTCCTATAACCTCCGAGATTTCATGAAGTAATTAACGTTGTAGGGGGTGAAACCTGAAGATACTATAGTAGAAATAGAGGAGCTGCATATCCTATAGCTCCTGCCACTATTAGAAAGGCATCTCCTCCAAATCCTATTACAATTCCACCCACTAGAGATCCTATGATTGATCCAAGCTCTCTAGACACGAAGTAGTTTGCTGTTGAGAATCCTGCGGATCCCTCTATAAACATATTGTAGAGGACTGTATCTATTAGCATGTATAGCAGCGAGGATAGTACTATGTATGTAGTTAGGGTTGTAAGATCCTTCACTACACTAAGCCCTAGTGTAAGGATGCATGTTCTTACTACTATGACAGATAGCGCAAAGCCACGTCTATTCGTTGAGAGATTTCGGAACAATATTACCATGAAGGATGATAGGAGCGCGGCAATTCCATAAGCCATCCACATAGTGTGTAAGGATAAGTGGCTTCTTAGGATAAGCGGTAGCACAGTGAAGATGTAATCCCCTAGGGCGGTAGTCATGGCAATTGAGATGAGAATTCTATAGAGAGGAACCGAGCCCTTGGTGTTCCATGTAGCTGTGTATATGTAGTGGGCTGTGGTTGGCTTATCCAGGAATAAAATGGATGATGATGCCCTAATGTACATTCCAATCTCATTCACATTTCTACTCAGTTTGTAGAATCTCCTTTCAAAGGATAGCGTTATCGAGGGCAGCATCAGCATAGAAGCCACTGTAAGCGGAAAGGAAAGCCAGAAGAGGTTGTAAATAGATAGTCTTGTCTTGAGCGATAGCAGGAGAAGTACGGTACCCCGGGATAGACTGCTTAAGGATTTCTGTAGAGCTGCAATGTTGGTCCACAGCTCACTATCAGTATTCTCTAGCATTGTTACTGAGACTGCAAGATTCATTGACGCTACTGAGATTGCGTGCATGGTGTATGATAGAATGGCCGTCAAGTGATTCACTGCTGTGAAACATATGTACGAAACTATTAGGCTCATCAGTGAGATGAGAACTAGCAGCCTATTCTTCCCCTCATCGGCTACCCCATTCAGAACCCTGCTTGCTAGTATATATGCCACACTCCACGTAGCACTCAGCAGTCCTAGGTAAACTCCTGTAACATTTAGGGTGTATCCAATGTATGTAAATAGTATCGGATCTAGAGACACCAGCATGCCGTACACTATCGATGCTAGTGCCAGCCACATCAACTATCATCATCACTGTCTCTATAGACATGTATGGTGCTAATAAGATGTTATATACATGTTCTACGGCAAAAGTTAGATACTCGGTAACCTCCTCTTACCGTACATGTACATTAGAAGCCTTCCAACAAAAGATGCTACGAAGATGCTCTGCATGGCTGTGAAGCTTATTGATGCCACAAGAGCTCCGAGTTTCGAAGATGTAGCTGCAGCCAGATTGGATGCTATTCCAAGCATCGACAGCATGTATATCCTCTCTTTCTCTTCAGCTATGTACAGGTTATAGATACCTGCAATTAGGTTGAATGCCGACCAGCTGAATCCTGAAAACAGATTTATTAGAGCCTGGTATGTCATTGTGTGTGCTGCGAGAAAGAGTAGGGGGAACAGTGATATTGGTATAATGGAGATTGTGAGGATCCTCTTTGGTTCTATTCTATGGTAAAATCTATTGAGAACGTAGCTCCCAATTGATAGTGCTAAGGTTGATGTTATGGTGTTAATCGATATCCACGTCTCAGAACCCTTAAAAACGTTTATTATGTAGTAATTCCATAGTGCCCCCGGTAGATTCACAGAGAATGTGAAGATGGCCATGAACATCACGTAGCTCTTAATCTTTCCACTGCTCATCGCATTCTGATAGCCTTTAAGCAAGGCGCCGAGATTTAGTGCGCTTGGATTTCTTCTCGTAAGATCCCTCATCATAAGCAGCAACGCTGTAGAGATCAGAGCCGTTATAAAGGCAGCTGTATAGCAAATCCTATAGCTCAATAGACTCGGCCCCACAACTCCAAATAGTGCCACCGATGTTACCAGGGCGACTAACGCTGATGACATGAATAGCGTATTGGCCCTACTAAATATCCTCACAGACTCCTCCTTTGGAATCATATCAGCTATGGTGTCTGAGTACGCCAGGTTTCCAACGGCTCCAGATAGCTGAGCTATGGCAACGAGCATGTATAGAACGTATTTATTTAGCGTTATGTCAGAGAAGCCCGTGAGGCTCCATGAAATTATGTTAATGGATGTAAATATCTTCCATATTGTGACACGCCTATCCCTATACCTGTAAAGAAGTGCTGGTGAGACTAGATTTCCCAATGCAAAAAAAGCTAGATTGATGAACGTCAGCGTGCCTAGTTCATCAACACTATAACCCAGTATCCTAATTGCATAAGCTTGGTGAAACACCATTGATATGTTTGATGAGAAGCTGTAGAAAATTGAGTGGTTAACCCATATCCTGTAGTATCTATTCCACTGGTGGGAGCTCATTGAATTTAGACACCAGTTAGAGAAGGTGATCCATCTATGTTCCAAATCTACGCTCTAACTACAGCTTCAGGAATCCTCTTTCCAATCTCCTTCTCTATCGTCGAGATCACCTTGCTCAGCTTCCTATAGTTGATGATGTGGAACTCCACTGCAAATTCCATCACACCTCCTTTTGTTCCAATGTATGTTATATTAGGTTCCGATGCGAGATCCTGCTCCACGGCTCTAACAGCTTCTAATACTGAATTTCTAGCACTGTCCATAGAATAGCTCTGCGGAATACCTATAAACATCCTTGCTACCAGTCCAAGTGGTGTGGCCCTATTTATGATGAGGCTACTGACGATCTTTGAGTAGGGTATGAAGACCTTCTCAAGCTTATGTGTTTCACCGATTATACCAAAGGCATCTAAGTCAACAACTCTTATGCTAATGCCTTCGATCTCTATCCAGTCCCCCCTCCTCACAATGTTTCTGGTTCTAATGTAGAATTCAGAGCCTATATTCCTCAGGACATCAAAGAACATGGCAATAATTGAAAGCCCTATTAGAAGCACCAAAATCGACAATACCTGTATCTCAGGGGCTATAACTGTGGCAACTATAAGTGCAGCAATTGCATATATGCCTATTCTAAGCCCTTCTACAACCCTTGCTACATATCCCCTTTCGAGACCTCTAAAGAGGATCACTACAAGTCTTTCAAGACCTCTCACAATAAAGTAGGTGACCACGACTATTGTAGCAGCGGCTATGATTCTGTATAGAAGTGGTGAAAGAGCTGTAGTTAGCACATCCCATACACTACTCATATCTATCACCCATAGCCTCTTACTGCTGTTCTAAGGCTCTCTGCATACCTTCCAGCAAAAATCTCCTCATGTCTCCTAAAAATATTCTCGATTTTATCCATAGCCTTCCTTACATCCTCTTCATTTCCGATCAACACGATAGTCTCACCCGTTTCAATGGCTTTAGAGGTATCTGTAGCTGTCTTACCACTCCTCTCTATCAGCATTAGTTTCGCATTATCCTCCTTAATAGCCTCCTCCACCTCCATCAGCGTTACACCAAGTACACCCCTCCTTAATGTTCGGTGGAGTGCTACCATTAGATTTACTGTAGTTGAAAGCTTTATGGCTACCCACGTATCCGATAGAATTATTGCCTTTATACTATTTGCGGCAAACTCGTTAACGTCAACTATAAAGTTTACTCCTTCTCTAAATAGAAGATCTCTATTTGCCGTATCGTTGAGCACCGATATGATTATTGGTATATTCATAGACTTTGCTGTTCTCGCTATAGCAATATTATCCTGATCGTCGTCCATAGCAATCAGCGCCAAATCGTACTCCTCAAGTTCTTCACTTGCATATAGCTTCTCTATTGCTAGGTCAGATCTGTACTCTATATTGAGATTTTTAGCAAGAATTGCAACCTCCTCATCAGGGCTTAGAATTGTTACCTTGGGCTTTGGTCTAACACCACTTATAGCATCAATTAGGAGTCTAGCATACCTCTTGCTAACTGCTAGGAGAATCTTCATGGAGCTCCACACCTAGCTACATCATTCTTGCTCAACTCCACGAACTTCTCTCAGCATTCCTTTAGATACTAATTTTGAGGTAAGCTTTTTAGTTAATATGTTCATAAGCACCTTTCCAAAGCCCACAACCTCCCCTGGTATCACATCCGTACACCCATCGTTTCTAACCCCTATCAGCTTAGTGGAGGTGTCTAGTGCCACAAGCTGCTCTACACTCCAAGGTGTGTAATCAGCTGTTAGAAAGAGTTTACGCCTCCCTACAACGATTGAATATGAAGGGTGTTGGAGATCCTCTAATAGCCTGTGCTTTTCCAGAACTCGATAGGGTGAAGCTCTATACTCTTCTAAAAACTCCGTGGATGTAAGTGGGATGGTGAGATACAGTTGGAAGCTTCCATCTATTACGCTCTCTACAGAATCTAGAATTAGATTCTCACTCAGGCAACTGGAATCCAGATTCACATAGAGTATAACGGGTTTCTGAACCAGCTTAGCACCAACTACGAATACCTTCCCCCTACTGTAAGGGGGATCTAGAAAGTAGGTCTGTATAGGTAAGGCTATTTTTGGCCTTGGGTACCCGTAGTAGATAACATAGCTTTCATCAACATCAAAGTAACTGTGTATTAACTTATAGATGTGTTTTACCCTAGAAATCCCTCTATGCGAGAGTGAGTACATAACTACACTAACATCTGTATAGAACCTCCTTGTAATATCTATACCTGCCATAGCCTTAACCCCACTCTAGATCGCCTTAATCATAACTGTATCTGGCTAGATGCTATTAAATTTTTTCTTATACTATCTCATACTTCAGTGTATCACAGGGTTATAGATTTCATCACGTGCGAAAGCGCTTCACATAATCTGCTGATAAGCCTTATTTGACAAGCTCAATCTTTAAAACTCTATTGAGACCACGCATTATAAGGTGCCACCTTTTGAGCTACCTTCCAATATCTGCTAGGGATGTTGAAGCCCTCGTCAAGGCTGTTAGGCTCGGTGAAGAGACAAAGCCTAGCCAGCAGGCTAAGAGGGACGTTTTTAGAGAGTACGGTATTCTGGGAACTGAAAAGGATAGGGTGCTCACCGCCATATACTATGATATATGGAGGAGAATGGGTGTTGTGGATAGGATTGCATCTGAGATAATAGGAGTTAAGGATGTTGCTATCCTAGACCCGTGGCTCAGAGCCGGCGTCCGTGTCGCCATTGAGCTGCTAATATTTGAGAGGTTCGTCCGGGATTCTAGATACAGAGACTTTAGAGATATTATAATAAAGTACCTTAAGGGTAGGGTTGCCAAGCTCCTATCTAACGAAACACACCCATATGTTGGGGCTTACTTCTGGAACATTGTTGACTTAATCGCCCGGTATAAGTGGGAGCCAAAGGATGTTTATGAGGATTGGGAGTACAGATACATGGTTTCCAGAACAGTTATAAGGAGAATAGTGGACCTGCTTGGCCTCAACGAGGCTAGGATGCTTCTCAAGGAGTTCAATAGAGTGTACCCAATATGTGTGAGAGTGAACCTCCTTAAATCCTCCGTTGAGGAGGTGCTCCAAGCACTCAGAAGTGAAGGTGTAGACCCTGTTGTGGGTAGCTATGTGAATACGGTCATAAAGTTTAGAGGCCCCTACAATTTCGATAAATCGAGGCTTCTTGGAGAGGGAAAGATAGTTATACAGGATGAGGCAGCAGCCCTAGCATCAATCATCCTTCACCCCAAGCCTGGACAGATTGTTGTTGATATGTGTGCTGCGCCAGGTGGTAAGACTGAGCACATTGGTGAGCTCATGAGAAACCAGGGGGTTATATACGCTTTTGATGTTGATGAGGCAAGGATTAGAAGGATGAGGGAGTTGCTCTCTAGAGCTGGAGTAACTATTGTGAAGATTTATAGAGAGGATGCTAGGAATGCTCCGAATATTCTAGGGGAGGGTATAGCGGATAGGGTTCTACTAGATGCACCATGCTCATCCAGCGGCACTTTGATGAAGAATCAGGAGCTCAGGTGGAGGATTACGGAGGAGAGTATTAGGGAGGCTACGGCACTACAGTATGAACTGCTTAGAACAGCTATAGCGCTATCAAAACCTGGTGGAAGAATACTCTACACTACATGCTCCGTGTTTAGAGAGGAAAACGAGGATGTAGTTGGGAGAATACTTAAGGAGTTTGGAAACAGCGTTGAACTAGTTCCGCTAAATAGTCCCTTTGACCAGGGATTCATGTCAGGAACAATGAGAGCGTGGCCACATAAAAATAAAACACTTGGATTCTTTTACGCTCTACTGGAGAGGAGGGTGTAGGCTGAGAGCACCACTACCCGTTACCTATTCCGAAAATGCTTCTCAGCCTATTCTTTACAGACGCTCCCTCCTCCCTAGACCTCTCCACGATAGTCTTGATCAGCTCCACAAGCTCTTCGTCTTGGAGAAGAACCTCTAGGGATGCAAATATCAAGCTTTCATCCATGTACACCATCTTTGAGGTTACACCACCATCCACAACTATATTGATGCCTGTTATCCATTCGGCTTCGTCGGAGGCTAAAAAGGCGACTATAGCGGCTATGTCCTCTGGTCTCCCAACTCTCCCAGCGGGGTGCCAGAGATTGTCCAGCAGTGTTAGGCTGGGTCTTCTCGGAGGTACCTGCCATTCGCTAGTATCAATCCATCCAGGGGACACAGAGACCACTCTAATTCGGTACTTTGCTAGGCTGATAGCCATTGCATGGGTCAGAGCTACCAAGCCTCCTTTAGAGGCTGAGTAGGGCTCTGTATTGGGCTCTGATTGAAGTGCCCTTGTAGATGCGATGTTAACTATGACACCGCCTGACCTCTTCATGTACTTTACCGCATACTTAGAGCACAGCCACACACCAGTAAGATTTACATCTATAACTCTCCTCCACTCATCATAGCTCTGGTTCTCCAGCTCTCTTCCACTGAAGCCGATGCCTGCATTGTTTATGAGTACGTCTATGGAGCCATACCTACTGTGTATACCCTCCATAGCCTTAGTAACCTCATCCTCTGCTGACACGTCAGCCTTTACATAAGTTGCTTCTATACCATTCTTTTCAAGGTTTTCAAACCTATATTTGGCTGCCTCCCCATCTATATCAATTATGGCAACCCCGCAGCCCTCTAGACCAAGCCTATATGCTATAGCAGCGCCTATCCCCCTAGCCCCTCCAGTTACAACACACACCCTATCCTTGAACCTCTTACAGCATACCAATAGAGTCACCAAACTGTAGAGGAGAAGATGTTTAGGAATTTATACATTCATTCTTGGATCCGATAAAGGGTGAATCCCTAGGGCTACTTCCCGGTAACCAGCTTTTGCTAAGCTGTGCACACCAATATGGTTGAATATAGCCTGGGGGTCTAAAAGACCTTTTTAAATAGCTCCATCTAGTATGGCACCCTCTAGCGCCTATACCTTCAGTGTCCAACCCTATATACTCCAGCTACAACTTCTATCCCCATCACTGGGATCGAGCCCTCCACACCAGTTGATAGAACTGCATCAACATCTTCTACAACCTTAAATACGCCTGCTGTAGTTCTTGAGCATATCTAGCAGTGGCAGCCCTATCTTCAGCAGAGCACCTGTCACCATTATGAGCTTTACTCCCTCTGCAGCTCTATCAATCTCCTAATGCGCGGAGGCTCCAACGCCGGTTGTCCCCTTCCTACCTTCCTATCTATCATCTGCACTACCAACTGAGCCCTTCCAGGAATTTCGAGGGTTAGAACAGAGTGTAGAACCTGAGGAGGCAGGAAAGATTACACAGGATGCAGTGTTTGCAAGAGGTGCTGAGGGTGTTAAGTGTAATACCTCCGCATTTGGAGTGTGAGAGCCACCGGAATTAGAGGTTCAAAGGGACTCACATGTT